>JANNHN010000324.1:0-6155 GCA_031404395.1 Betaproteobacteria bacterium | reverse complement strand
GGATGGCGGCGCAGCGCGCCGGGTTCAGCGTGGTGTCGTAGCCGGCGAATTCCGCAGTGCCGGCGATGCGCAGGCGCTCGCCCAGCCGCGAAAACACCAGCTGGTGTTCATCATCGGTCAGCGACACCGTGTACGCGCGCTGGGGATCGAGCACCGTCAGCGTGACCGAGTAGCCATTGACCGGATAAATCCGCAGATTCTCGCCGAGGGGACGCAGCAAGGCGGCGCTGTGCACGCCGAGGCAGACGACATAGGCATCTGCCGTTACCATTTCCGGCGCGCCGTCCGCCGCGACAACATCGACACCGGAGATGCGGCCGGCAGTGTTCCGCCGGACGGCGGTGATGGTGGTCCCGTAGCGGAATTGCACGCCGCGCGCAGCACACAACGCGGCGAGCTCGTGCGTAAAACGGTGGGCGTCGCCCGATTCGTCGTCGGGCGTATAAGTGCCGCCGACGATGCGCGTGCGCAGCGGCGCCAGCGCCGGTTCCAGCGCAATGCACTCATCGGCCGTCTGTGTCACCAGCGCGCAACCCGCATCGCGCAGCAGGCGGGCGGAGTGCTGCGCGCTCTGCCATTCGGCCGCGTTGGTGTAGAAGTGCAGAATGCCGCGCATCAACTGGTCGTACTGGATGCCCGTCTCGGCGCGCAGCGCGCCCAGCATGGCGCGGCTGTAGCCGCCCAGCGCCACCAGTTGCCGGATGTTGTGGCGCAGCCGCGCCGGCGTGCACTCGCGCAGAAAGGCGAGGCCCCAGCACCACTGCTGCGGATCGGCGCGCAGGCGGAACAGCAGCGGCGCGTCCTCGCGTCCGAGCCAGCGCAGCAGTTGCAGCGGCGCCCGAGGATTCGCCCACGGCACGGCGTGCGACGCTGAAATCTGGCCGCCGTTGGCATACGAGGTTTCCAGGCCGGCACCCTCGCGCCGGTCGATGACGGTGACATCGTGCCCGGCTTTGCGTAAATACCAGGCGGTGGCGACCCCGGTGACCCCGGCGCCCAAGACAATGATTTTCATGCGGATCGGCGGCGTGAATGCAGCACGCGGTAAAGTAAAATATATAATAAAAACAACTGGTTATAACACACGCCCCATGCGAGCGGGTGCTCACCTCTGATGGGCTGGCGCTATTCCTGCGCTGTTATCGGGTAGCCCAGCGGTAACAGCAGCCACATGCGCAGCGGCTGTTTCATGCGCCCGGCCTCGCGCCCGGCGTCATCGCCGAATCCCCAGAAAAAATCCGCGCGCACTGCGCCACGGATGGCGGTGCCGACGTCCTGGGCCAGCATCAATTGATGCAGCGGTTTGGTACTCAGCGGCCAGGTGGTCGCCAGAAATACCGGCGCACCCAGCGGCACATAGCGGGGATCGGCGGCAATGGAGCGGCGCGCGGTCAGCGGCACGCCCAGCGCACCCAGCGGCCCGCCGGTGCCCTGCGGCAATTCGCGGAAAAAGATGTAGCGCGGATTATGGTCGAGCACTTCGCGCAGCCGGGCCGGGTTCTGCTGCGCCCAGGCCTTGATGCCCTGCATCGAGGCGCGTTCCGCCGGCAGGTCGCCGCGGTCGATCAGCAGCCGGCCGATCGAGCGGTAGGGATGACCATTATGGTCGGCAAAACCTACGCGCATCACGTTGCCGTCTTCCAGATCAATGCGGCCCGACCCCTGAATCTGCAGGAAGAATAATTCAACCGGATCATCGACCCAGGCAATGGCTTTGCCCTGCACCGGTGCGAGCCCGGCCTCGATTTGCGCCCGATCGTAGTACGGCACGATGCGTTTGCCGTCGAGTCGTGCGCGCGGTCGCGGTTCCTTGGCCTCAATGCCGAACGCCGGCAGTTCTACGGTCACCAGATCGTCGGGCACGCCGTACACCGGGTAACGATAGCGCGTTGTCGCGGTGCGGCTGCCGCGCAGCAGCGGTTCGTAGTAACCGGTGGTCAGGCCCTCGCTGCCGCCGTCGGCATTGAGCAACTGCCAGGGCGTGAAATGAGTCTCGAAAAAACGCCGTGCGTACTCGCGATCGGTGCGCGGCTCGGCCAGCGCGGCGGCGCAGACGGTGCGCCAGGCCTCTTGTGCGCGCAGCGCGCCGCAGCTCGCGAGCAGCGCCGGCCAGGCGGCTGCCGGATCATCCGCGCGCCAGCCCGGCAGATCGGCCCAGTCGCCACGGCGCAGGTGATTGCCGGGCAGCGCGGTCGTCGGGGTCATCGGCAAAGCGGGTGTGGTTGCCGGAGCCGGTGGTGCGGGCGCCGGCACGACAGGGGCCGCCACGGGCTCGGCCGCCTGCTCCGGCGTGGCGCGACAGGCCGCCAGCGCCAGCACTGCGGCAAGAACAGCGAGCGAATTGCGCAGGGTAAATTTGTTACAGTCGGGTGGGCGCATCAGGGCGTCCGCATCAGGGCGTCATTACGCGGGAACGGAAAACATGAGCGGTTTGTGGTGGTTTTTGCTGGAAGCCGCGCTGGCGGTGGCGCTGCTCGCCGGCATCGTCTGGCTGACCTGGCCGCGCCGCGACGACGATTCCGATACGTCCGGCAAGTCCTGATCGGCGATTTTTTCCAGCGTAATCATGCGGAACCAGCCGCCGGCCAGCGCAGGTTGATCGTCGAGCACCCGGAGTCCGCGCACACCGGCCAGCGCGTCTTCAAATACCACATCGGTGCGCGTTGCGATACGCCGCGCCAGCGGATTGAGGGCCCGGCGCAACCACGCCGTTTTGCCGGGGCGCAGAAACTTGTCGAGCAGGAACAGGCGTCCGCCCGGCCTCACCACACGCGTTGCTTCGCGCAGCGCTGCGCGGGTATCCGGAACAATCGCCAGGATCAGGTGCAGTACGACATGATCGAAAGTGTTGTCGCCAAACGGCAGGCATTGACTGTCGCCCTGAATCCAGGTCATGTCGAGACCGCGGCCGCGCGGCAGCGCTTTCTGCAGCATGGCACGCGTCAAATCGAGGGCGGTGTAGCGATTCGTTGCCGGCAATAACGGCAGATCGAGTCCGGTGCCGACGCCATTGAGCAGGATGCGCGAATGGTTTGCCGCGGGCAGCCGGCGCAGGCTGCGCGCGCGGGCGTGAGCCAATGCCGGGCCGACGATCCAGTCATAGACCGGGGCGATCAGCGTGTAACTGGTGCGGAGTGACATGCGCGCAGGCGTGGTGCGCGGCGCGGTCAGTGCAGCACGCGCGGCGCCGACAGCGTGAACTCCGGGATCGGCGCATCAAAGCGTGTGCCGTCCTCGGCCACCATCTGATAAGTGCCGCGCATGGTGCCTACCGGCGTCGCCAGCAGTGAACCGCTGGTGTATTCGAAACTCTCCCCCGGCTTGAGCCGGGGTTGCGCCCCGACTACACCCTGACCCTTGACCTCCTGCACCATGTTATTGGCGTCGGTGATGACCCAGTGGCGGCTCAACAGTCGGGCGGGTATTTCGCCGGTGTTGGTGATGGTGATGGTGTAGGCGAACGCGTAGCGCTCGGCGCCGGCATCGGACTGGTCCGGAATGTAGGTCGCGCGCGGCGCGACGGTGATGTGATATTTATGTTCGGACATGCGCTATTCTCGCATTCGCGGCGTGTCGGCGAAAGTTCCGCATGTCTGCACGGCGGGGAACGGGTAAAATTGCGTTGACTTGATATCGATCAGACCCACATCGATTCGCCTCACTTTGATCTGACCCAACTCCGGACACGGCCATGACCCAGCGCATTGCCCCCAGTATCCTGTCTGCCGATTTCGCCCGCCTCGGCGAGGAAGTGCGGGCGGTGGTCGCCGCCGGCGCCGACCTGATCCACTTCGACGTGATGGACAACCATTACGTTCCCAATCTGACCATCGGGCCGCTGGTGTGCCAGGCCATCCGCCCCCTCGTCAAAGTGCCGATCGACGTGCATCTGATGGTGAAGCCGGTGGATCGCATCATTCCGGATTTTGCCAAAGCCGGCGCCAATATCATTTCCTTCCATCCGGAAGCCTCCGAGCATATCGACCGCACCATCAGCCTGATCAAGGAACACGGCTGCAAGGCCGGGCTGGTGTTCAATCCGGCGACACCGCTGGATGTCCTCGACCACGTGATCGACAAAATCGATCTGGTGCTGATCATGTCGGTAAACCCCGGCTTCGGCGGCCAATCCTTCATTCCCGGCGCGCTGGCCAAGCTGGCGGCGGCGCGCAAACGCATCACGCAGAGCGGCCGCGATATCTGGCTGGAGATCGATGGTGGCGTCAAGGTCGACAACATCGCGGAAATCGCGAAAGCCGGCGCCGATACTTTTGTTGCCGGTTCGGCGATCTTCGGCACCAAAGACTACAAGGCCACCATTACCGCGATGCGCGCCGCGCTCGCGAAATCCTGATTCCTCTGCGCTGTCCGGTTGCGCCGGCAGTATCCGGCACATGAGCGAGCCGGGCGATGCGGGCTGCTGACACCATGACTACCCGTTTTCCCTTGCGCATCAAAGCCGTCATGATCGATCTCGACGGCACTTTGCTCGACACCATTCCGGATCTCGCTGCCGCGACTAATGGCATGCTGGCGGAGCTGGCCCGGACGCCGTTGCCGCTGGATATGGTGCGCACCTTTGTTGGCAAGGGCATATCGCGACTGGTCGAGCGCGCGCTGGCCGGACACATCGACGGCCATGCAGATGCCATGGCCATGGCGCAGGCGCTGCCGGTGTTCGAACGCCATTACGCGGCGGTCAACGGCCTGCACACAACGATCTATCCCGGCGTGCGGGAAGGGCTGGAACAATTGGCGGCAGCCGGATTTCCGCTGGCCTGCGTGACCAACAAGGCAGGGGCGTTCACGGTGCCGCTGCTGGAACGCATGGGCCTCGCGCATTATTTTGCGCAGACCATTTCCGGCGACACCCTGGCGCGCAAAAAGCCCGATCCGCTGCCCTTGCTGCACGCCTGCGCGCAGTTCGGCGTCGCACCTGCGCAGATGCTGATGATCGGGGACTCGCTGAACGACGTGCAGGCGGCGCGCGCCGCCGGCTGCCCGGTATTCTGCGTGCCCTATGGTTACAACGAGGGTCATGCTGTGCAGAGCCTTGAAGTTGATGCTATAGTAGGCGCGCTGACTGAGTGTATCCCGTTGATTGTTAAGGATTAATCGTGTCATTTTCCACGAAGGCCGCAACCTCCCCCCGCGCGCTGTGCTGGCGCCGCGATTGGCGTCGCTGATTCGCGCTGTTTCGTTTCGTGCCGGGTTGTTGTTTCGTACCGTTTCGTGGAGCAAGACATGACAGAAGCTGAATTCAATCAACTCGCCGCCGCGGGCTACAACCGCGTGCCGGTGGTGCTGGAAACTTTCGCTGACCTCGACACGCCGCTGTCGATCTACCTGAAGCTTGCGCATCAGCCGTACACCTACCTGCTTGAATCGGTGGTCGGCGGCGAGCGTTTCGGCCGTTATTCCTTCATCGGCCTTGCTGCGAATACCCGCATCGAAGTGCGCGACCATACCTGCTTCGAGTTCCGCGACGGGCGCGAGACGCTGCGCGAGGAAGCCGCGGATCCGCTGGCGTTTGTCGAGAAATACCTGCAGCGCTTCAAGGTGGCCACCGATCCGCGGCTGCCGCGGTTCTGTGGCGGGCTGGTCGGCTATTTCGGCTATGACACCGTGCGTTATATCGAAAAGCGCCTGACCCGCAGCGACAAGCGCGATGAGCTGGGCATCCCCGACATCCTGCTGCTGGTGTCGGAAGAAATCGCCATCGTCGATAACCTCTCGGGCAAGCTGTCGCTGGTGGTTTATGCCGAGCCGGGCAAACCCGGCGCGTATGCCGCGGCACGCGCGCGGCTGGCGGTGCTGCTGGAGAAACTGCGCGCACCGATCAGTCTGCCGCAAAGCGCGCCGACCAAGTCCGAGCCCGCGGTATCCGGGTTTGGCGAGGCCGCCTATCATCAGGCCGTGGAGCGCGCAAAAAAATACATTTTTGACGGCGACATCATGCAGGTGGTGCCTTCGCAGCGCATGAGCAAGCCGTTCCATGCCACACCGCTGTCGCTGTATCGCGCGCTGCGCGCGCTGAACCCGTCGCCGTACATGTTTTATTTCAATCTCGACAGTTTTCATGTGGTCGGCGCTTCGCCGGAAATACTCTCGCGGCTGGAAGGCGACACGGTGACCGTGCGGCCGATTGCCGGCAC
>JANNHN010000323.1:0-4834 GCA_031404395.1 Betaproteobacteria bacterium | reverse complement strand
GCCACTGCGCGAATATTTGTTGCGGCAACCGCCTGTGGCGACGGCGCTTCGGGGTTAACCAGACGGATTTTCTGAACCATGATGACTCCTGCTTGCTGGATTGATTGATAGCGTCGGGGGACGTTTCGACTCTAACGCATGAGTTGTATGGCGGCAATGCGCCAGCGGCACAGCGCCCGCAGTCCAAATGCCGGAAGGCAACAAAAAAACACCGTAGGGTGGCTTTTTTGCAGGGCTTGGGCGGCAGTACCGCAGACTCGAATGTTCTTACTTCGATTTGCCCGCTTCCGCGATTTGTTTCAGCGTGAACAGGTAACTGACTTTGTCGAGCGGCTTGTGACAGGCGAGACATTCCGCCTGATTGACAGCTGGCCGGTGCTGCTTCGCGGTGGTGAAAATCGCGTAATTCCAGTCCTCGTTGCGCAGGATCTCGGGGATATCCTTGCCCCAGCCCGCGTCGCGCGCCATCGCCGTGTAGAACAACAGTTTTTCCGGCACAAAAAATCCGTCCGGCCCGGTGACCGGCTTCTTGTCCGGACCAAGTCTGGCCGCATGGACTTCGACGAACAACATGGCGCCATTGGGTACCGTCTTGCCTTCCTTCGCTGCCTGCAGCGCGGCATTGTTGGCAAAGTAATAACGCACCTGCCCCGTCGCCGGGAAATTGATGGTGTGGTACTTGGTGTAAGTCTTCTGGTAATCCTCGGGGAAAGTCACGCTGGTTTTCGCCAGATTGGGCAGAAAATCCGATTTCGCCGTGGTTGCCGCCGCGCCGGGCTGCGCAGAAAAATATGCCGCCAGACCGGTGATGTCTTCAGCGCTCAACTGCGCCGCGATCGCATTCATCAACGGGTTCTTGCGCGAACCGTCCTTCCACGCGCGCAGCTGCACTTCCAGATAGGCGCGCTTCTGGCCGGCCAGGTTCGGGATGGTGTCGGTCACACTGACGCCGGTGGCGCCGTGGCAGGCGGCGCAGACCGCAACGGCTTTGGCTTTGCCGGAGTCGGCATCGGCAGCATGAGCTGCAGGCAAGATGGACAACAGCATGATCAGCACGGCAAAGGCTGGACGCATGGCAAACCTCCTGTAATCGGGACCGGGTCCGGCGGGCCAGTATAAGACCGGCCCTCTGCGGCGCAAACAGCGCGCACCGGCCGGGTATTCCAGGCGGCAACTGCAGTGCGGCAAGCGCTGCGCCGGATATCACACGCGCGCTGCTGTCATGCACAAAAATCGGGAAGCCACTGTTACGCGGCGTCGGACTGCGGGTAGGCGACGCAGCGCCAGTGCGGAAATACAGCGCGGAATTCGCTGCCCTTGCCCGACTCCGAGTGGACTTCCAGAGTCGCCTGGTGACGAATCAGCACATGCTTGACGATGGCCAGCCCCAGGCCGGTGCCGCCCGACTCGCGCGAGCGCCCGCGATCAACGCGGTAAAAACGCTCCGTCAGCCGCGGGATGTGCTCTGCGGCAATACCGATGCCGGAATCGATTACACGAAACACACCGCCGCCCTGCGCATTGACTTCCCAATGCAGTACGATGCGACCGCCTGCCAGCGTATAACGCACGGCATTGCTCACGAGGTTGCCGAAGGCGCTACGCAACTCATCCCGCGCGCCCTTGAGCGGCAACGCGATCGCGTGAACTTCGATGGCATGCCGTCCGGAACTCAGCACCCGCGCATCGTTGGCCACCGCTTCGATCATGGCCGGCATATCAAGCGTCTCCTCGTTCGGCGTGTGATCGCCGCCTTCGAGACGCGACAGCATCAGCAGATCGTCCACCAATTGCAGCATGCGATCGGATTGCTGGGCAATCAATGCCAGATGACGTTGCGCGGCTTCTGAATTCAGGTTTTGCTCGCCGCGGACATGTTCGAGAAATCCATGTACCACGGTGAGCGGAGTGCGCAGTTCATGCGATACATTCGCAATAAAATCGCGGCGCGTCGTATCCGCGCGCTCGATCTGCGTCACATCAATGCTCACCAGCAGCTTGCGCCCATCACCGTAGGAAAGAATTTCTATCGCCAGTACTTGCTCGTCGTTGTGCGGCGGCTGGTGGCGAAAAATCTCGCCGGTCTGCGCACGCGCAATGAATTCGGCAAGACGTGGCGCGCGCACCAGATTCGTGACACGCAATTTGTAGTCAGCCTCGGTGAGCGCCAGATGGTCCCGGGCAGCGCGATTGCACCACAGCAATTGATCGCCCGTGCCCAGCAATGCAACGCCGCTGGGCAGCGCTTCCACCGCCTGCACAAAAAGATCGAGCTCCCGGCGCAATTCTTCGCGCGCACGCAGATGGTCACGCTGCACACGGTAGAGATCGATGAATATACCGCCCCACGCGCCGGGCGCGTCTGGAATATCCTTGGCGCCCGGTACCTTGAGCCACTCGCGCAACCGTGCAAGATTGGCGGTATGCAGCATCAGCATGGTCATGAGCCCGGCACATGCGGTGACCCAGCCGGCAACCTCGCCGCCGACCGCAGCGGCCACCAGCGCGACTATGGCCAGCGCCAACAGGCGCAGCAGCAGCGAAGTCCAGGTTGATTTCATGATCTGGCGGCTTGATGCAGTCCCATTGAATAAACTGCAGGGGATTATATCTGCTGGCGCTCAAGGCCGGAATCCGGCAGGCACCGCATTCTCCGGCCCGTTTGCCGGATCAGATCACTTGCCGGAGAATTTGTATCCGGCCCCGCGCACGGTCTTTACCCAGTGTTCGGCATCGTCGCCCAGCGCAATGCGCAGCCGGCGCACATGAACATCAACGGTGCGCTCTTCGATAAACACATGATCGCCCCAGACCTGGTCGAGCAACTGGGTTCGCGTATAGACACGATCCGGATGCGCCATCAAAAAATGCAGCATGCGGAATTCCGTCGGCCCCATCTCGAGCACGCGGTCTTCCAGGGTGACTTCGTGGCTGACGGGATTCAGCTTGAGCGGCCCCGCCTTCAACTCCGAGTCGGACGCATGCGGCGCGCGCCGGCGCAGCACGGCCTGAATGCGCGCGATCAGCTCGCGCGGACTGAACGGCTTGACGATGTAATCATCGGCGCCCTGCTCCAGCCCCTTGACGCGATCGGTCTCTTCGCCGCGAGCGGTCAGCATGATGATCGGCAAATCCGCCGTCCGCGCGGTCTCGCGCAACTCGCGCGCCAGCGCCAGCCCGGACTTGTCCGGCAACATCCAGTCCACCAGTACCAGGTCCGGCAATTCATCGCGCAGAACAGTCATCGCCTCACCAGCGTCGGCCGCGCCCACCGCGCGCATACCCGCATGTTCCAGGGTATAGCGGATCAGTTCCTGAATCGGCGGCTCGTCTTCGACGAATAACACATGCGCCGTCATGACGTGTTGCTCCCGGCCACATCCGGGCCAGGCTTCGGCGGATGACGCACATCGATGCCCCGCACGATGTAGATCACCTGCTCGGCAATGTTCTTGGAATGATCGCCGACGCGCTCTATGGCCTTCGCTATCCACATGATCTCAAGCGCGGTGGAGATGGTGCGCGGATCCTCCATCATGTAAGTGATGAGATGGCGCACGATGCCGCGAAATTCATCATCAATCATGCGATCCTGGGCGATGATTTTTTCAGACTCCGTTGCATCCAGCCGCGCCAGCGCATCCAGCGCACGCCGCAGCATCGCCACCGCCATGTCGCCGGACTGCCGCACATCAACGAACCGCGGAATCTGCAGCGCCCCGCGCCCGTGGATCTGCCGCGCCATGCGGGCAATCTTCTCGGCCTCGTCGCCGATGCGCTCAAGATCCGTGACGATTTTGCTGATACCCATGATCAGACGCAGATCGACGGCGGCAGGCTGGCGGCGCGCCACCAGGTTCACGCAGGCGTCGTCGATTTCCTTTTCGCGCGAATTGACCTCGCGCTCACCCTCGATCACCCGGTTGATCTGCTCGATGGAGCCGGTAGAGAAACACTCGATCGCGTTCAATATCTGTGTCTCGACCACACCGCCCGTCTGCAACACGCGTGAACGGATGTCCTCCAGGTCAGCGTCAAATTGTTTGGAACGATGGTCACTGGCATACATGATGGATGCACCTGTCATTGATATCGACCGTTCACTGCAGTCCCGGCCTGCAGATATACGGGCTTGAATACGGTCTGGATGAATGTGCCGCCGATCCGGCCAGACTCCACAAGTCCTGCTGTCATATTACTCCAAGGCGCGACACCGTCTGAGTGACAAGCAGGAACGGAGTCAGCGCGCTGAACCTGCTTTTCACTGCCGGCACTGCGCCCCGGGAGCATGCTCAACCGGACAGCGACGCGCGCCTCAATACCTGAACCGGCTTGCCGACGGTACGCAGCCCGTATTGATTTCGCTGCTGCAGAATTTCCCGTGAACTGTTGAATCACGCGGTGAATATAAGACGCGCATGTGACGATAGCGTGACATCCCGACAGATCGTCATTAACTAGTTGTTTTTAAACAGTAATTTATAAAGGCTGCGCAGTATGCCTAAGCGGTTCACACCGCACTGACTCCGCAGCCAA
Source organism: Betaproteobacteria bacterium (assembly GCA_031404395.1). Taxonomy (GTDB): domain Bacteria; phylum Pseudomonadota; class Gammaproteobacteria; order Burkholderiales; family SG8-41. The sequence continues at coordinate 298 of JANNHN010000323.1, read as the reverse complement.
CCTGCAGGGCGCCCCGGAAATAAAAAAGCCACCGCAAAGGTGGCTTTTTTATTTCTGGCGTCCCCACGGGGATTCGAACCCCGGTTACCGCCGTGAAAGGGCGATGTCCTAGGCCTCTAGACGATAGGGACTACGTCTGGGTAATACGAAAAACGCTTACGAGGTGTACTGCTGGTGGAGGTAAGCGGGATCGAACCGCTGACCTCTTGCATGCCATGCAAGCGCTCTCCCAGCTGAGCTATACCCCCACGAGAGCGGCGGATTATACCGATGCGACCCTGCCCTGTAAACCGCGAAA
>JANNHN010000322.1:0-2214 GCA_031404395.1 Betaproteobacteria bacterium | reverse complement strand
AGCGCAATGCCCGCCTTCTGTCGATCTGGGGCCGGGTGCCGCCGGTGGCCGAAGCCGTCGCCCGGATCGACGCTGTCGGGACCGACCGTGTGCAGGCCTATGCCGCCGCGTTGACCCAGGCCCGCCCGGCGCTGGCGCTGTACGGTCCGGTCGCAAAAGCCCCCGGGATCGACGAGATCCGCCGCGGGCTGGCCCCCTGATGCTGACACTGAAGCGGCGCGTCCGGGTCGAAACCGAGCGCATGACCCTGCGGCTTCCCGAACACACCGACTGGCGGCAATGGTCCGAACTGCGCGCGGCCTCGGCGAATCGGGTCGCGATTTCGACCTCGCCACCGGACTGACCGAAGAACACTGCGTCGCCGACCTCGTCGCCATCATCAACGACCTCGGCGTTGAAAACGTCCATTACGTCGGCGAATCCTCCGGCGGCATCATTGGCCTCGGCTTGGCGGCAGCGCACCCGAAGCTGATCCGCACGCTGACGCTGGCCGCAACACCCGTCTATATCAGCGACAAAATGAAAGCGGGCTACGCGTTAAAACACGGCTCGCGCACTGACGCGATGCGCGACATGGGCATTCGTCAGTGGGTGGACACCACCAATCGCTCGACACGCTTCCCGCCGGACATGGGCGAAGATTTCTTCAACTGGTACGCCGATGAATTTGCCAAAGGTGACATTGAAGTACTGCTGCGGCTGGTGCAACTGGTCAATGACGCCAATGCGCTGGAGTGGCTGCCGAAGGTGCAATGCCCGGTGCTGGGCCTCTACCCCACCGGCGGCCCGATCACCGACGCCGAACAGGAACGCCTGCTGACCACTCATCTGAAAAATTTCAAGCTGGTGCACCTGCCGACGCATTACCACATGGTGCATCACATCGTGCCGGACACGTGTACGGCAGAGTTGCTGAAATTCCTGACACAACATCCCTGATCAGCTGATGAATCAACTCGGGAGTACATCATGAAAACATTGCTCGTTGCCGCTGTCGCAGCCCTGCTGGCGGGCTGCGGCGCCGAAGTCGCTACCACCGCGGCCACCGGCGCCGCGATCAAAAAGAAAGAGCTGGAATCCGCACAACAGACCAAGGCCATGGCGCAGGAGAAAATCGACCAGGCCGCCCAGTCGATGCAGCAACGGGCGGAACAGCAGGGTAACGTGGACAAATAAGAACATGCGGCGCAATGCGCCCGAAGGAAGTCCCCTTGGGGGGCCCTTCGGTTATTGCGCCCCGCGCGCGCTTACCGCACAGATTTACTCCATCGCCAGCGCCCGTTTCGCCCGCCGCAGCAAATCCACCCGCGCCGCCTCGTCACGCCCCAGCAGCGCCGCCCGCCACTGCGGAAACAGGTTGTGTTCCTCGCGGTACTCATGCTTCGCCAGCGTCCCCGACAGGAGCCCGCAATGGACGGCGAGTTCTGCCGCGTCCGGCCGGTTCTGCGCCAGCAATTTTTTGACCCGCGCGAGTTGCCGGGAAATGTCGCGGTGTTCGCGCAGCATGACCGCCGACGATTGGTCGGGAACGGTCTCCGCCACCCCGAGGATCGCCGCCAATTCGCCATCCTCGAACGCGATATGCCGGTCCAACGCGACGACGAATGCCCGCAACAACGGCACCGCCGTCGTGGCAGCACCTTGATTCAGCAACACCAGTGCGCGCGCCAGCAACCCGTTGATGCTTTTGTGGTCTGCAACGAGCAGCGCCAGCACGTCGGACGCCTCGATGTCGGCATGATCACGCACAGTGACATGCCAGGCGCTGCCGGCCTCGACGATGTCCCAGCCCAGACTCTCGTGCAGCTGCAGGTTCAGGCTTGCCATCAGCAATGACGGCTCCTGCGCGAGGATCAGCGTCACCGCCACGCCGGGCCGGACAGCTTTCACGCAGTCCAGCGCAGCGGCGGTGACCCGGTTTGGGGATTCGTTGCGCAGGTCGTGTATGGTTGGTATGGATATCAAATTATCCCAATAAAACAATGGGTTATAAATTTTTGCCGATCACCCCGAATGCTGCGAGACGGCCCGATTGCGAACGGCCACATTAAACCACTTAAACTGCATTACCGCTCAGTAGTGTCCCAACGTTTTCACGAGGGCCAGTTATCAGTTGATGATCGAAATGTGGAAACGAGCGATTTTGTCTGGTCTCGATTTGAATGTCGAGGTGCAGTGAGTAGGTTGGGGTGAGCTTGCGAACCCCAACGCGCG
>JANNHN010000321.1:0-6474 GCA_031404395.1 Betaproteobacteria bacterium | reverse complement strand
GTGCAGGCCACCGGCGATCTCCGCGCCGGTAACTTCGCAGCCGCCGATCGTGCTCTGAATGAAGCACTGGCGTTGATTGGCAAGGCGCAGGCGCTGGTACCTGATCCCGCCGTCGCTGACGCGGCGCAGGGGGTTCGTTATAGGCAACTGATGGCGAGTGTTGAATCCGTGCAGGCGTCCTACTTGTATCATTTGCCGCATGTTGGTGGCCGACCCGATTCGGACATGCGCTGGCAGGCGATTTCGCGTTTGGTGGATAGTGCGCGCAACTATGCCGGGCGCGGCGGCTACGCGCAGGCGAATCGGTTGCTGATACAGGCGGAAGGCGATTTGCTGGCCGCGCTGGAATTGCTGCTGGGGCGGACGACTATTCGGTATGAACATCATTTCGCGGATCCGAAAGACGAACTCGCTCACGAGCTTGCACGCAACCGCAGTTATCGCGAACTGGTGCCGCTGGCGATATCCGAACTGAATCCGGGGATGGACGCGGTGCGTCTTGCGGATCGTTACTTGAATGCCAGCCTGTCCTTGCGGGAGCAGGCCGAAAAATTGGCGAACCAACGTGACTTGAATGGTGCCCTGGAAAATATCCGCCGTTCCACCAGCGAATTGCAGCGGGCATTGCTGGCGGTGGGTCTGGTGGTGCCGAAGGAATGATTATGAGCCGCGCGCCGATCCTGTTTCGTGCTACCTGTACACTGGGATTCTTGCTGGCGATTGCTGCGTACGCGCAGATCGTGCCTGATCGCGCGCAACTTGAGCGGCGCAAAGTGTCCGTGGAGAAGCTGATTGAGCATTCCTCCGCCGCGAAGCAGATTGATGCCAGCGGCAGCAATGCAGCGCAGGCTACTCGCGAGAAAGCACGTGCCGCCCATCGCGCCGCCGTACAGGCGGCTGACGCCGGTGATTTCGCGCGCGCTGGCCAGTTGTTTGACGAGGCTACGCGCACCATGGTGCAGGCGGTGCGCGAGGCCGCACCTGAACAACTGGTGGCGCAGAAGGCACGTCGCGACTATGACGCGAGACTGGAGAGCGTCAAAGCCTTGCTTGCTGCGCAAAAACGCATCAGCGCCGAAAAATCGACTGGCGCACCAGGTGAGGTCATCACTGCGAAAATCGAAAATCTCATGGCGCAGGCGAATCAACTGGCAGCGGAAAACAATCTTGCTCGCGCTCGCGGCGTGCTGGACGAGGCTTATCTGACGGTCCGGGGCGCCATCGGCGGCATGCGCGAGGGAGATACCCTGGTGCGTTCGCTGCATTTTGCGAACAAAGAAGAGGAATATCATTACGAAGTGGATCGTAACGATACGCATCGCATGCTGGTTACCGTGCTGCTGTCCGACAAGCCCGCGGCCAGTGCTGGCGTGCAACCCCTGGTGCAGCGTGCTGCACAATTGCGTCTGCAGGCCGAGGCAGCGGCTACGCGCAGCGAATTTTCCGCCGCCATCGAAATTCTTGAGGAATCGACGCGCGAGCTCGTGCGGGCGATCCGCGGGGCGGGCGTATACATACCGGGATAGCAGCGACTACCATGCGGCAGGTCGTGCTCGCCGTTCTTCTTGTTGGAGCGCTGGTGCCGGGCGTTGTTTCCGATGCCGCGGAAAGTCCGCGGAAGTGGGCACCGCTCGCCGCAGATGGCATCCACGATCCGCGGAATCCGGCGCTTCGTCAATTGCAGGAACCCGCTGAAGCATTGTCGAAACTGCCGCCGGACACGACGGGCAACATGGTGCGGTGGGTCGAGGCTCTCGACAAAGGCGCGATCAATCCGCGCACTAATATCTTTCCCGAGACCCGATTCGAATTGCTTGACCAGGACATCATTCTCAGCCGTTCCGGCGGCTTGCCCATGGTGCGGTTTCCCCACCGCCAACACACTTTGTGGCTCGATTGCAGCATGTGCCATGAGCAGCTGTTCAAAGCCAAAGCCGGAGCCAACAATCTGAGCATGCTGGCCATGCTGCAGGGGGAGCAGTGCGGCTTGTGCCATGGGGCCGTGGCATTTCCGCTGACCGAATGCAATCGGTGTCATAGTGTGCCTCATGTGCAAACGCCGGCAGCTGCACCGCGGGGTCAGTAGCGGCCATGGCAACACAGATACAGTGGTCGTGGCGCTGCCTGGCGGGGACCACGCTTGCGGGTTTGTTGCTCGCGACCGGCACCCCTGCAGCGGCAGAGTATGGCGACGTTGTGCTGAACCGCCGTTCTGATCAGGAGGGCGTGCGCCCGGTGATTTTTCCCCACTGGTTTCACCGGATACGGTTCCGATGCAAGGTGTGCCATGCCGAACTGAAATTCAAGATGCGCGCCGGGGGAAACGATGTGACCATGGCCGAGATCATAGATGGCAAGTTCTGCGGCATGTGCCACAACAACAATATCGCCTGGGGTGTCGAAAGTTGCGACCTGTGCCATTCGGCGAAACCCGGCACCAAGGCTGGAATCCAGGGCGGGCATGAAACGTTGGGACCCGGGCGATGGTGATCAAGCATAGGGAAATGCTGCTTCTCTGGCTGGCCCTGCTGTCGGGGTGCGGAGGGGTGCCGCGTGCAGAGGAGCCGTTGCTTGGCGGGGTGCGTGCGGTTCCGTGGATGACGATCACCGGCGCGCCGCTGGTGCAGGGTCCGGCGGCTGGTGCGCCCCTGAATTTTTCCGGACCATACACACGCCTGGTGGCGCCGGTTGCAGTCGCCGCCCGCGGCAATGATGTGCTGATTGCCGATCCCGGACTCGGCCGCGTTGTGCGCATGGATCTCGGCCTGAATGTGATGAACGTGCTACAGGGGGCAGTGGCCCGCCCTGACACGAAACTGTATTTGTCGCCCGACGGTGTTGCGTATGTGACGGACTCCGCGCGGCGCGAAGTGACACGCTATGGCCGCAACGGCCAGCTCCTGCAGCGTTTGCGCAGTGATGATCTGCTCTCAAAGCCGGTCGGGGTGGCTGTAGACGAACGCAGTGGCCGCGTCTGGGTCGGGGATGGGTTAATTCACCAGCTGGTGATGTTTCATCCGGCAGGGCGTGCCGTGATTGCGGTGCCAATGCGCGGAGGCAATGACGGTCCGCAGTCGGTTGCTGCATTGACGGCAGGAAGTAACGGCCTGTATGTTGTGGATGCCTTGTGTCCCTGCGTATTCCGGCTTGCCGAGAACGGCAGTGTGCTGGCGACAATCGGGCGCGGCACGCTGCGACAACCTGCTGCTGTGGCGACCGATCGCCACGGACGGGTTTATGTGCTGGACCGTTTTGTCAATAGAATCATGGTGTTTGTCGGTGAACAGATCGTCGGCTATTTGGAAGCCCCTGCGGGCATGCCCATGGAAAGCATTTTTGTGGACGGATCGATGATGTACATCGCAAGCAGCCTCGGTTCGCGGGTGGACGTGCTGCGCCTGCTGGATGCGCCGGCCCGGGTGCAACAGTGACGATGCCGCGAAACATCGGACGACTTGCCCGTTTCGCCATGATTGCCGGCGTTCTGGTTTTCGCCGGTTGTGCGACCGAACAGATGCGCGCGGAACTGGTTATCGACGTCAGCGACGGGGCGATCGGCAAGATGCAGCTGTGGCCTGCGCCACCCGAGGTGCCGCGCTATTTGTATGCCGGACAGCTGACTGGTGAAGCGAACTTCCGCCGCCCGCAACAAAACAACAGCGGTGTGGTCGGTTTCCTGCGCTGGATTGCCGGAATCGTGTCTGGAGACAGGGTCCCCGTCGTGCTGCAACGACCACAGAACGGCGTTGTCGATGAGAGTGGGCGCATTTACGTCACGGACATCAGCCGCCAGGCGGTTTTCGTGTTTGACCAGCAGACGGGCGAATTGCTGGTCTGGGACAAGGCGGACGGATTGCGTGGATTTGTCGCACCCTCCGGAATCGCACTGGGCGGCAGCGGGGAAGTTCTTGTGACCGACGCCGAACTTGGTCTGGTGGTCAGGCTCGACCGCGCGGGCGAGCCAGTAGGCCAGTTCGGCAAGGGGCTGCTCAAGCGGCCCACCGGCATTGCGCGCGACCCACAACGCCGCTTGACCTACGTTGCCGATACCCATGCGCATGACATCAAGGTATTTGACGACGAAGGACGCTTGGTCAATCTGATCGGACGCCGGGGCGAAGCACCGGGGGAATTCAACTTCCCTGTTTACCTGGCTTTTGCACGAGGCGAACTGTATGTCACGGACACCATGAATAGTCGTATCCAGGTATTCAGCGCCGATGGTGATGTGCTGCAGCGTCAGTTCGGGAGTCGCGGTCTTTACGTGGGGAATCTGGTCAGGCCGAAAGGCGTGGCCGTTGATCATGAAGGCAATGTTTACGTGATCGAGTCATACTATGACCATCTGCTGGTGTTCGACCGGCTCGGGCGTTTCCTGATGGCGATTGGCGGTACCGGCACCGATACCGGAAAGTTTTTTCTGCCAGCAGGCGTGTGGACGGACAGTCGCGGCCGCATTTTTGTCGCCGACATGTTTAACGGTCGCGTGATGGTATTCCAGTTCCTCGGGGGGGATGCCGATGGCGAAGTGTAAGCTGCTGCGGGTAGCGCTGTTTTTTGCGGCAGGTGTCCTGGCACTACCGCCGGCGCTGGCGGCGCGCGTTTCCGACGTGCGCAATACCCTGCATAATCTCTCGGCCAGCGGCGCCGGCACGGTGAAAGCGGTAAGCGAGTCCCAGATTTGCGCATTTTGCCATACACCGCACGCAGCGACTCCAAACGCAATTCCGTTGTGGAACCGCAAACTGTCCACGGCGACGTACACGCCCTATACGTCGTCATCGCTGGACGCGAACGTCATTCAGGGGTCCCTCGATCAGCCCGGAGGCAGCTCAAAGCTGTGCCTGTCGTGCCACGATGGTACGTTGGCCATCGGCAACGTGAATGTCCTGAACGGCCAGGGTTCGGCCGCCGTTCAGGGCACCCAAAGCATCACCATGAGCGGCACCGGTGCAGGCGGTGTCATGCCCGACGGTTCTGGCGCGACCACGGGATTTACCCGCAATCTCGGGATAGACCTGACCAACGACCACCCGATCTCCGTGACTTACACCGCCGCGCTGGCGGCTCGTGACGGTGAACTGCGCCCGGTTGATGGCAACCAGAAATGGCCGCCGGGTACGGGTACGGTGATCGGCGTGCGAACCACCGGGTACCGGCCGCCGGTGCCACTGGAACCTACGGGTGCCGGCAACGCCGGGCAGGTGCAGTGCGCGACCTGTCATGACCCGCATATACGTGAAACAGTGACCACGGAAGGCAACCAGAAATTCCTGCGTCTCAACCGGTTCCAGACTGCCGCGCCAGGTCCGACATTCAACGCATCCGTTGACGTTATTTGCCTGTCCTGTCACGACAAAAACGGCGTGATGGGCGTCTGGGCTTATTCCGCGCATGCCAATCCGCTGGTGGCCACGCAGACTTATCTGGGGACCGAGGGTAATCCGGCGACGCCGGCCGGACTGCGGCAGTTCCCGACAGGTCTGCCGGTATGGAAGGCTTCATGCCTCAACTGCCACGACACGCATACCGTGCAGGGTGCGCGGCGATTGCTGCGCGAGGGCACCGACGGCGTGGGCACGCCGAAAACGGGGGGATCGGCCGCGCTCGAGGAAACCTGCTACCAGTGCCATACCAATGCCGCATCGAGCATACTGTCTTCGGTCACCACGGTGCCCAACATCCGGGATGATTTTGTGCTTTCGTCGCGGCGCATGCCCATCACGTCCGCCAATCAGGCTGCCGGCACCGAGATGCATGACATCGGCGGCGCATTCAATGACGCAGGACTCGTGGATTGCACGGGCCCCGCCAATCGCTGTGGTGCGGATTTCATAGAGTCGCGCGCGCGCCTCGGCCGCAACAACCCGAACAACCGGCACGCCGAATGCACCGACTGTCACAATCCGCACCGCGTGGTGAAATTCAAATCCTTTCTGGGCAATCCGGTAGGAAGCCTCAGTGGCGCGCCGGACGCCAGCGGCACCCATACGCACACTGATACGGCCGGCTATACCCATACCAACATTGCTTCGGGCGTTCTGCGCGGCACCTCGGGGGTCGAGCCGACATACGGATCGACCACGTTTAACAGTCTGCCCGCGAGTTATGTGGTCAAACGTGGCGACCCCGGCGCCAGCGTCGATACCAGCGTCGGCGCGGGACCAAACATTATCTCCATGCAAGGTTCTGAAATAAATAATTAGCCCCGAGGCAAATTGAAGAAGGAATGCTATCCCCGGTATCACCAGTTTATGGTTTCGAAGCAAGTCTTGTGGCTCAACTATTTTTTCCATGGTGAGGCAAGTATCAATCTCACTAAAGAAAACTTTAGCCGACGAAGCGAAGAGCAAGAATCCCGTTATCTCAGCGCTCCAAAAGAAATTTCCAGAAAAAGTCCAGGGTACTTCTGCGAAGATGCAAGCATAAGCAATCCCAACCCCGTACATGATCCATGCAAAGTATAGCAATGTG
>JANNHN010000320.1:0-16218 GCA_031404395.1 Betaproteobacteria bacterium | reverse complement strand
AGGGACATTACGGTGTTCGATTTGTATCGCGGGCAGGGGGTTCCAAAAGGGAAAAAAAGTCTTGCATTCAGTGTGTTATTGCAGGATACTCATAAAACCTTGACGGATGCAGAGGCCGAAAAAGCGGTAGCTGAACTGCGCCGGATTCTGCAACAAAAGTTTAATGCCAAGTTTCGTTGAGAGGGGACAACATGACGTTAACTAAAGCTGAACTCGCCGACTTGTTGTTTGAAAAAGTGGGTTTCAACAAGCGCGAAGCCAAGGACATGGTGGAGTCCTTCTTTGACGAGGTCCGCCACGCGCTGGAAAATGGCAGGGGAGTGAAACTCTCCGGGTTCGGCAATTTTCAACTGCGCGACAAACCGCAGCGTCCCGGTCGTAATCCCAAAACCGGCGAGGAAATACCCATTTCCGCACGCCGTGTCGTCACGTTCCATGCATCACAAAAATTGAAGTCGATGGTGGAACAACACTTCCGTGGAAGCCAGCGGAAGCCATAAAACACCGCTCCCGCCGATCCCGGCCAAGCGCTATTTTACGATCGGTGAAGTGAGCGAATTGTGCGGTGTGAAGCCGCACGTGCTTCGGTATTGGGAGCAGGAGTTCACCCAGCTGCGACCGGTCAAGCGCCGCGGTAACCGCCGCTATTACCAGCATCACGAAGTACTGCTGATCCGCCGCATCCGCGAATTGCTCTACGACCAGGGCTTTACCATCAGCGGCGCACGCAACCGTCTTGATGAACTGGCCAATGAACCTGCGCGCGCAGTGCGCGCTGCAACTGCGGCATTGATTGCAGCCAAGCCCGCCTATTCGCAACTGCGCCAGGATCTCAAAAACATCATCGAGCAGCTGCGCGCGTAGCGGGCGCCAACGCGGATTCCCCTGTTGTATAATCGCGCGCTCGGGGCGTAGCGCAGCCTGGTAGCGTACCTGCATGGGGTGCAGGTGGTCGGAGGTTCAAATCCTCTCGCCCCGACCAGTCAATTCAATTACGCGACGCATCCGCCGTCATTCCCCGGAGACGAACATGACCGCGCCGTTCCGCGTCGCCTGCCTGCAACTTAATACCGGCAACGATCTCGAGCAGAATCTCGCTGCGCTGCAGGGCATGGTGCGTGAGGCTGCCGGGCAGGGTGCCCAATTCGTGCTGGCACCGGAATACTGTCTGATGATGGACGGCAGCGGTCGGGTGATGCGCGAGAAAGCGCTGCCGGCGGACGGCGGCTCGGTGCTGGCAGGATTGCAGGCACTGGCGCAGGAACTGCAAGTGTGGCTGCTGGCCGGCTCGCTGACTTTGCAAACCGGCGAGGATCGCATCGTCAACCGTTCGTTTCTGATCGCTGCCGAGGGCAGCGTCACGGGAACATACGACAAAATCCACATGTTCGATGTCACTTTGCCGGACGGCAAAGTGATCCGCGAGTCGTCATCGTATCGCCCGGGAGAGCGCGCGGTGATTGCGACGACGCCGTGGGGGAAACTCGGCATGACCATTTGTTATGACGTGCGTTTTCCACAGCTTTACCGGACGCTGGCACATCACGGTGCGGAGTTTATTTCAGTGCCGTCGTCCTTCCAGCGCCAGACCGGAAAAGTGCACTGGCATACGTTGCTCAAGGCGCGCGCCATCGAAACGGCGGCATACATTCTGGCGCCGGCGATGTGCGGCGAGCATCCGGGCAACCGCCAGACTTACGGGCACAGCCTGATTGTTGATCCCTGGGGTGAAGTGCTTGCCGACGGGGGCGAGACGCCGGGTATCATCTATGCCGAGATTGATCCGGCGCGAGTGGCAAAGATCCGGAACATGATGCCGTCGTTACAGCATGATCGTTCTTATACTAATCCTTAAAAATATAATAAAATCAAGTAGTTACAAAACTTTCTGCAATCAGCGCTACACAACCGATTGCATGAGGGCAACGGGCGCGACCGGAGGCAGATCCTTGAAACATCGTATCTTGCGCTGCGCGAACTGATGATTCCGTCCGTTGGCAACGGGGTGCCGCGCCGCCGTTATCCGCTGCTGCGACCGCTGGGCTTGTGGATCCTGCGCATCATGGGATGGACCGGTGAAGGCGAGGTGCCTGATTGTCCCCGCGCCGTCGTTGCGCTTGCGCCGCACTCCACCAACTGGGATTTTATCGTCGGCGCAGCAATGCTGGTTGCGCTTGAACTGCGTATCTCGTACATCGCCAAACACACGTTGTTTGTCGGACCACTGGGCTGGTTCGTGCGCTGGCTTGGTGGTATCCCGGTAGACCGGTCGCGGCCCGAAAGATTCGCCGAATTCATGGTCAGGGTGTTTGAGGGCACGCAGGCGCGGTGGCTGGTGGTGACGCCGGAAGGCACGCGCAAACCGGTGCCGCGTTTCAAGACGGGGTTTTACCGCATCGCGCAGGAAGCGGGCGTGCCCATCGTGCCGGTGTATTTCAATCATGAGCGGCGCGTCATCGGCTTTCTGCCGCCCGTACAGCCGATCAGCGACATTGATCAGGGGGTGGCCGAATTGCGTGAACTGCTGTTGCGCCACGGTGCGCGCAAGACCTGAATCGTCAATACGATTTCGGCAAGCCGAGTACCCGCTCGGCGATGTAACACAGGATCAGTTGCGGACTGACCGGCGCGATGCGTGCAATCATCGCTTCGCGGAAGTAACGCTCGACGTGGAATTCTTTGGCATAACCCATGCCGCCGTGCGTGAGTACGGCAGTCTCGCAGGCCTTGAATCCTGCCTCGGCAGCAAAATATTTCGCAGCGTTGGCTTCGGCGCCGCAGGGTAGTCCGGCGTCGTACAGACTGGCCGCCCTGTAGGTCAGCAGACTCGCCGCTTCGAGTTCGATCCAGCGTTGGGCCAGCGGGTGCTGGATGGCCTGGTTTTGCCCGATGGGTCGGTCGAATACCACGCGCTCGTTGGCATATTGTGTCGCGCGTTTCAGCGCAACGCGACCCAGTCCGACGGCTTCAGCCGCAATGAGTATGCGTTCCGGGTTGAGTCCGTCGAGGATGTAACGGAAGCCCTTGCCCTCTTCACCGATACGGTCGGCGACGGGCACGCGCAGGCCATCGATGAACACCTGATTGGAATCCACGGCCTTGCGACCCATTTTGTCGATCTCGCGGGCTTCAAATTTGCTGCGGTCGATGTCCGCGTAGAACAGCGTCAGGCCGTCGATGGGGTTTGCCGTCTGCTCGACAGGTGTGGTGCGCGCGAGCAACAGTATTTTGTTGGCAACCTGTGCCGTGGAAATCCATACCTTCTGTCCCGACACGATGTAGTGATCACCGTCACGCAGCGCTTTGGTGGTCAGACGGGCGGTGTTGAGCCCTGAGCCGGGTTCAGTGACGCCGAAGCAGGCTTTGTCATGCCCCGCAATCAGCGGCGGCAGCCAGCGCGCCTGCTGATCAGCAGAGGCGTAAACCACCACCGGGTGCAGGCCGAAAATATTCATGTGTACTGCAGAAGCACCGGAGAATCCGGCACCTGACCCGGCAATGGTTTCCATCATCAATGCGGCTTCGGTGATGCCGAGGCCGCTGCCGCCATGTTTTTCGGGCATGGCGATGCCCAGCCAGCCGTCGGCGGCGATGGCAGCATGAAATTCATGCGGGAAGCCGCCGTCGCGGTCTTTCTGCAGCCAGTAGCTGTCGTCAAACCGGCTGCATACCCGCGCCACCGCATCGCGAATCGCGCGCTGTTCATCGCTGAATGAAAAATCCATGGCCGTATTTTAATCAGGCATTCAGGCAGGCAGTGCGGTAATGCCGGCGGTGGCAAGAGCGTGAATTTCATCATCGCGGTACCCTGCCGCACGCAGCACCTCCATGCCATGTTCGCCGAGGCGGGGTGCGCCGCATCGCGGTGCGGGCGGCGTGCGCGACCATTGCGTGGCGCTGCGCGTCGTGCGCAGACGGCCTTCACTGGGATGATCTTCCATTGTGACAAAACCGGTTGCTGCCAGATGCTCATCGGTAATGACATCGTCAATGGTGTTCATCCGCGCCACCGGGATATCGGCTTCCTGCAACGCCGCCAGCCACTCGTCCGTGGTGCGCTTGAGCATTTCGCCGGCAACGAAGGCATTGACTTCGTTGATGCGGCTGGAACGGTTTTCGTGAGTATTGAAGCGCGCATCGCTCAGGTAGAGATCTTCGCGTCCGATCAAGCGGAAAAAACCTTGCCATTGCTTGTCGTTGTACATCAGCACGCAGATATGGCCGTCGCGGGTGCGGAATGGCTTGCGGTGCTGCGCCAGCACGCGGGCGTAACCGGCCTCGCCGATTGGCGGTTCGAAGGTGCGGCCGCCGAAGTGGTCGCCGAGGATCATCTGGCTCATGCATTCGAACATCGGCACTTCGACGGCTTGACCTTCGCCGGTGCGTTCACGGTGATACAGCGCCGTCGTCATTGCATAGACCGCGTGCAGACCGACGATGCGGTCGGCCAGCGTCGCCGGTATGTAGCGGGGTTCGGCGGTCCCCGATTGCTGCAACAGCCACGGCAAGCCCGACATGCCCTGGATCAGGTCGTCATAGGCGGGGCGCGCAGCGTAAGGGCCTTGCTGACCAAAACCATAGGCGCCGACATAGATGATCCGCGGGTTAACGGCTGCCACTGCTGCGTAATCCAGCTGCAGCCGCTGCATGGCCTGCGGACGGATGTTGTAGATCAGCACATCGGCTTTCGCGACGATGCGCAGCAGGGCGTCACGTCCGGCCGGCTGTTTCAGATCCAGAACAATGCTTTTTTTATTGCGGTTCAGATGCAGGAACATATGGCCCATGCCGCGGTTTTTCATGGGACCGACATGGCGCACGTTATCGCCGCCGGGCGCTTCGACCTTGATGACGGTCGCGCCCAGATCACCCATGATCTGGGTCGCATAAGGGCCCATGACCACCGTGGTCAGATCGACAACGGTGATGCCTGACAGCGGACCGCTCACCGGCTGCGCATCCTGGCCGGGATGGCGCAGCCTTTGGCGCGCAACGTCTCATCGACCCAGCGTCGGTCGACTTTACCTTTGCCGCGGATGGCTTTGAGCAGGGTAGCCTCTTTTTTCGCCTGGTCCAGCGCCAGCACAATGGTTGCCGCAGCCAGATCCTGCGGCAACACCAGCAGGCCGTCGTCGTCGCCGATGATGAGGTCACCGGGGTTCACCACGGCGTCGCCGATGACCACCGGCACATTGATCTCACCGGGGCCGTTTTTGTACGGGCCGCGGTGGGTGACGCCGCTGGCATAGACAGGGAAAGAGGACAGCGCCAGTGCATCGGCATCGCGGATGGCGCCGTCGATGACCATGCCCGCGGCGCCGTTGCGCTCGGCCAGCGAGGACATGATTTCACCGATGATGGCCTGGGTATTGATGCCGCCTGCATCGACCACGATCACGTCGCCGGGACGGGCAATGTCGATGGCCTTGTGCACCATCAGATTGTCCCCGGGGCTGACCTTGACCGTCAGTGCCGTGCCGACCAGCTTGCCGCCTCTGTGACAGGGCCACAAATCGGGGCCGATGGCATGCAGGCGGTGCATGTTGTCGCTCAAATGCGCAGTAGCGATCTTGCGCAATGCAGCGATGATTTTGGGCGAAGGTTGCGGGGCAAAAGGCAATATACGGAAACCGATGGGCGCCATGATGTGAAAACCGGAAGATTGAAAGGACGCGTATCGTAGCATCCGCAGGGGAGCTCATAGTCCGCGTGCTAGAATTCGCACGGTATCCGCCGCAGCCCGACGACTGATTGTGACGGACGAGATCAACGGGCGAAATCAACGGGCGAAATCGCCACCACAAAGACTGCTACCCCCACAGCGTGCGTATACTGCTCAGCAACGACGACGGATATTTTGCGCCGGGCCTGATCGCTCTCGAACAGGCTCTTGCGGCACTCGGTACGGTGACCGTCGTGGCGCCCGAGCGTGACCGCAGCGGCGCCAGCAACTCCCTGACGCTAGACCGGCCGCTGAATGTGCGGCGCGCGGGCAATGGTTATTTCCACGTCAACGGCACGCCCACCGATTGCGTACACCTGGCAGTAACGGGCTTGCTGCCGGAACTGCCCGATGTCGTGGTTTCGGGCATTAATCACGGCGCCAATATGGGCGACGACACCATTTACTCCGGCACCGTAGCAGCGGCGACCGAAGGTTTTCTGCTCGGTATTCCTTCAATGGCGATTTCGCTGGTGGCTGCCGGGCAGGATCATTTTGATACGGCAGCGCGTGTTGCCGCTGATCTGGTTGCGCGGTTTGCGCGTCATCAGTTCGAACAACCGGTGCTGCTCAATGTGAATGTGCCCGATGTGCCCTATGACCAATTGCAGGGTGTGCGGGCGACCCGTCTGGGCAAACGTCACAAGGCGGAGCCGGTGGTGCGCGCCGCGACGCCGCGCGGTGAGACCGTGTATTGGGTCGGTGCGGCAGGCGGCGCGCAGGACGCCGGGGAAGGCACGGATTTCCATGCCGTCACTGCCCGTTACGTATCGGTCACGCCGTTGCAAGTGGATCTGACGCGATTTGCGCAAATGGAACCGGTATCGCACTGGCTGGGTCTGGGCACATGAACGCGGTGAATTCAGGCATCGGCATGACTTCGCAGCGCACACGCATGCGGATGGTCGAGCGCCTGCGCAAGCAGGGCATACGCGATGAAGTGATACTGGACACCATGGGCGAGGTGCCGCGGCATATTTTTGTGGACGAGGCGCTGGCCAGTCGCGCCTATGAAGACATGGCGCTGCCGCTGGGTTTCGGTCAGACCATATCCAGCCCGTACACCGTGGCGCGCATGCTCGAGCTGTTGCGCAGCGGCGGCACGCTGGGCAAGGTGCTGGAGATCGGCACCGGTTGCGGGTATCAGGCGGCAGTGTTGTCGCGTCTGGCGCGCGAGGTGTACTCCGTGGAGCGTCTCGCGCCGTTATTGACCAAGGCGCGGCGGCATTTGCGCGATGCCCGCGCGCACAATGTGCGCGTGCGCAACATCGATGGCAACATGGGATTGCCCGAACATGCGCCGTTTGACGGCATTGTGGTTGCTGCAGCCGCGAATCACGTGCCGCAACCGTTGCTCGATCAATTGGCCGTGGGTGGTAAGATCATTATTCCTTTGACGCACCAGGGCAAACAGTCACTGCATGTCATCGAAAGAACTGCGCAAGGTTATGCGGATCGAAAAGTGGAAGATGCCCGCTTTGTTCCGCTGCTGCCCGGTGTCGGCTGAGCGGGCGCATCGCGTCGGATCGTGTCCGGCGTGTGCAGGCCATGCTGTTGTGGTTGCGGCTGTGCTGCTGCTGGGCGGCTGCGTCGCGTCGCGACCGGCGCCGGTGACTGACCGTTTGCCGGCGCCTATAACTGCAGCGAAACCAGCGCCGGCGTGGGTTGCGCCGACACGCGATCCCCAGCGCCCCGAGTTCTACACCGTCAAGCAGGGCGACACGCTCTACAGCATTGCGCTGGAATTCGGTCTCGATTACCGCGAACTCGCGGCGTGGAACAGCATCGATCCGACGCGCATCAGTATCGGACAGCAATTGCGTCTTGCGCCGGCGCAGGGTGTGGTGACATCGCCGTTGCGCACTGCACCGGGTGCGGTGGAGACGCAGCCGCTCGGCAGCACGGCGCGCGGTGCAGCAACCGGCGTGCGTACCGAGCCGCGCGGCGTGCGCGCGCCTTATTCCGATCAAACTTACGCGCAGATGGCCGGTGCAAAACCGGAAGCTGCTCCGATTGCGCCGAAGCCTGAATCCTCCGCGCCCGCGAAACCGCCGACTGCTGCAGGCGTCGGCGACGTCGAATGGAGCTGGCCGGTCAGCGGCAAAGTGATCAATGCCTTCAACGAAGGATCGAACAAGGGCATCGGCATCGCCGGCAAGCTGGGGCAGCCCATCGTTGCGGCAGCGCCGGGGCGGGTGATTTTCAGCGGTACCGGCATCCGCGGTCTCGGCAAACTGGTGGTCATCAAGCACAACGAACAATTTCTCAGCGTCTACGCCCACAACCGCGAATTGCTGGTCAAGGAAGGGCAGTCGGTTACGCGCGGCCAGAAAATTGCGGAGATGGGCAACACCGATACTGATCAGGTGAAGCTGCACTTTGAGATTCGCCGCCTCGGCAAGCCGGTGGATCCGGCGGGCTTGTTGCCGCCGGCCTGAGTGGCGTCGCCTGCTGATTATTGTTATAACTAGTTGATTATTATAGTTTTTTTATGGAAAATGCGCGGACGCGCTGCTGCAGTTCCTGCAGCGCGCCGACGGCGGATTCACCGCCATAGCGCAGAGCGGCATAACGCCTGCTGATATCGGTGATGTCGGCGGCATGCAGAGGCGCACGCAGCGCAGCGCGCTCCGCAAATGACAGCGGACCTTCAGCAGGATCACGGCGCATGCCGCGGCGGGCCAGTTTGCGGCAGAAGCGGTCATAGGCGGCCTTTACTGCATCCGGTCGCGCCGTCCGCAGTTCGCGCAGCGCGAGCAGTGCGCCGATCAGCACCGCTACACCGGTACAAATCAGCAGCAGCACTGACAGCGAGCGCCAGGTCGCCTCGCTGAACCCCATCTGCGACAGCAACAGGCGTTGCCGGTCCGGGTTGTAGCCGAGCACCCATTGATTCCAGTTGTAGGTTACGGAATCCCAGGCCAGCCGCATCTGCTGCAGAAATTCAAAATTACCGCGCACGAACATCGGCAACGGGTCGCTCAACGGCAACGCCGATGCGATGCCGCGCTCCACGCGCGATGGCGACACGGCTGCGGTAGGATCAAAGCGCGTCCATCCGGTGCCGGGGAACCAGACCTCCGTCCAGGCATGCGCATCGGCCTGGCGCACCAGGATGTATCCGCCGACAGGGTTGACTTCTCCGCCGAGATAACCGGTCACCACGCGGGCCGGAATGCCCGCGGCGCGCATCAGTACGGTGAACGCCGACGCATAATGTTCACAAAATCCGCTGCGCGTGTTGAACAGGAAATCATCGACCGGGTGTTCGTTGAGCAGCGGCGGCGACAGCGTGTAATAGAACTTGTCGTTGCGAAACCGGCTCAGCACCTCGGCCACCAAATTCCGGTCATCGGGAAATCGTTTGCGCAGTTCCCGTGCGTATTGCAGGGTGCGCGGGTTGTGGTTTTCCGGGAGCTGCAGCGCTCTTTGCAGCACCATCGTGCCGTCGTCCTTGCCATAGATGCCCTGCAGCGACGAGGTCATGTCATAACGCAGGCGACTGCGCACCGGCGTCGTGCTGATTAATTGCATATCGATGGTGGCGAAGGATTTGGGCGGCCGCATGCCCGGAAATTCCAGCGCAAACAGCCAGCGCTTGTTGTGGGGTTCGACGGTCACCGTGTAGTCAATGGTGGGGCCGCCCGCAGGCAATTCTGCTGAATTGAAAGTCAGGCGCGGCGCGGTCCACGTCCTGCCGTCGTAGTCCCATAGCACCGGACCGCGCCAGTACAGATCGCGCGGTTCAGGAATTTTGCCGCGGAACGCCGCGCGGAAAGCCACCGCGTCCGACAGGATCAAGCTGTTAAGACTGCCCGGACTCATGTTGTCGGACAAGCCGCTCAGACCCGCATAGGCGTCCTGCGGCAATCCCCACAACGGTCCCTGGATGCGCGGAAAGAGCAGAAACAGCACCAGCATCAGCGGCAGCGCCTGCACCAGCAGCGCTCCGGCGCGCTGCACCGGGTGGCGCCATCCGGGCCAGACGCCGGTGTATTGCAGACTGATTAACGTCGCCATCAGCAGCCATGCACACACCAGCATGTACAAACCGGTGGGGATGGTCTGCGAATGCAGAAAATTGGTAATCAACAGGAAGCAACCGAGAAAGCCCAGCAGCATGCCTTCGCGCTGGGTGCGCGTTTCCAGCAATTTCAGCGCCAGCATGATCAACAGCAGCGCTACGCCCGCTTCGCGTCCGAACAACGTACGGTATTGCAGCAACACACCGGCAGAGGCGCCGATGGCGACGATGATCAGCAGCCATTTTGCCGGCGACGGCAGGTGCAGATGTGCCCGGTACAGTCGCCACCCGATGAGAATGACGATCAATGCCGTAATCCACAGCGGCAGACGCAGCAGATGCGGCAGGCTGGCCAGCACAAAAGTCGCGGTCAGCCAGAGCATCTCGCGGCCGCCGAGGACGCGCGCGCTAAGCGTGGTCGGCAGCAGCAGTGCCATACAGGGCCAGTGCGCTCAAACAGGCGGTGCGATGTGCGGCGCCGCTCGCAATCGGCAGCGTGCAGCCGGGGATACGCAGGCCGTAGGCTAACCCGGCGCGATCGGTGTCGAGCACCCACCGTACCAGGTGTGACAGGCGTTGCTCGGTATCAAAATCCTGCGGCAGCGCATCCCATGCCAGCCACAATTCCGCGTCCGCGCGTCCGGCGAATTGTTTGGTCAGCAGCGTGTCGTCGCGCGCGGCAGCTTTCCAGGCGATGTGGCGCAGCGAGTCTCCGGAACGATACGGGCGCAGGCCGGCAAACTCGTCATAACCCTGGCCGTGCATGCCGCCTTCGCCGGCGCCGGAGGCCGGCGCGGGCAGCGGCAGCGGGGAGATTGCCGGCGCGGGATAAATCAGGCAGCGCACATCCAGGTCTGCGTAAGACCAGGCCCTGAACAGTCCGGTCGGGAAACGGGTAAACAACGTCATGCGATCCGGGCGCAGCCAGCCGCGCCGCGTGGCGCGTACCGCGACGGTGGCAATGGTTTCGCCGGTGGCAGGGACATCAATGTAATCTGCCGTCTGCCCGTCGCGCGTCACGCCGATGCTGTAGCGGTCGGACCGCGTGGTGTTGGCGACGATGATCTGGAATTGCGCATCGTCGCCGGCAAATACGGGCTGCACACGTCCCGGCGCAATACGCAAATGCGCGATATTGCGAAAAGTATGGAGCATCGACTGGATGCCTGTCGCGCCGAGCAAAAAGGCGAGAATGAAACCCAGCGACAGGTCATAGTTCACCGAGCCGATCAGCATCAGCACGATGACCACGGCGAACAGCAGTCCCTGTCGCGTCGGCAGGATAAATACGCGACGCTGCACCAGCACAATGACGCCGCGCTGCGGGCCGCGCCACTGGAATATCCAGTTGAGCAGGCCGTTTTTCAGTGCGGCGTACATCGTGACAAGCCCGGGGATCTGATTCAGTTCACGGCGATCTGGCGCAGCAGGCGATCGACCAGATCGCTCTGGCGGGCGCCGCTCATCTCACCGGCCGGATTGAGACGATGCGCCACCACCACCGGCAGCACGGTTTGCAGGTCTTCGGGCAAGACGTGGTTGCGGCCTTCCATGAAGGCCCAGGCGCGCGCCGCATGCAGCAGCGCGAGTGCGGCGCGCGGCGACAAGCCGTGTTCGAATTCCGGCGCCTGGCGGGTGTGATGCACCAGCGCCTGCAGATAATCGAGCAACGCCGGTGCAGCAAGCACCTGCTGCACTTCGCGCTGCAGGGCCAGCAGGCCATCGGCATTCAGGCGCGGTTGCAATTGGCTCAGCAGATCGCGCCGGTCGGTGCCGTTCAATAGCGCGCGTTCAGCCTGTGCATCGGGATAACCCAGCTCAATGCGCATCAGAAAACGGTCCAGTTGCGATTCGGGCAGCGGGAAAGTGCCGATCTGATGCGATGGATTCTGTGTGGCGATGACAAAAAACGGCCGCGGCAGGGCGCGGGTTTCGCCTTCGGTGGTGACCTGTGTCTCTTCCATGGCTTCGAGTAACGCGCTTTGCGCACGGGGCGTTGCGCGGTTGACCTCATCGGCCAGTACCACATTGGTGAATATCGGGCCGGGATGAAACTCAAAACCGCCGGAATCGCGATTAAACACGGAAACGCCGAGGATATCGGCCGGCAGCAGGTCGCTGGTGAACTGGATGCGCTGGAATTTGAGGCCCAGCGAGGTGGCGATGGCGTGGGCGAGGGTGGTCTTGCCGACCCCCGGCACATCCTCAATCAGCAGGTGTCCGCGGGCCAGCAGGCAGGCGATCGCCAGGCGAATCTGCCGGGTTTTACCGAGAATGATGCTGTTGATCTGGGCGACGACGGCATTGATTTGTTCAGTCATGAAGGAGGAGGGCTTTCTCGGGAAATTCCGGGGAAATGCAGATGAGACAATGAGATAGACCGATTATAAGACGAACATCCCCAAAAACCGGCTTGCGCCCGGTTGCGAGGGTGGCCGGCCTGGCCCGACTGAATGCATCGCGGCCGTGTCCGGACCGGTTGCGCAGGCTGCTGCGGCCAGGGCCTGTTCACAATCATTTCATGGGCGCGACGGCGACGATTTAACCTTAGGGCAACCACATGGCAGCCAGCACCCGGCGTTCCTCAGCCATGAGTATGTTGTAGGTCCGACAGGCCGCCGGCGTCGCCATGATTTCCAATCCCATACGTGCTTCATACAGCGGGCGCAACAGAGCAGGATCGGGAAAACGCTGCGTCGCTCCGGTGCCGAGAATGATGATTTCCGGGGCAAGGGCCAGCAACCCACGCAGCGCGTCGGCAGTCAGCTCCGCCAGATCGGCAACCGGCCAGTCGGCAACAATGGTTTCCGGGGTCACCACCAGCGGCGCGCGATAGGCAATGCCATTGACGGTGACGTAGCCGGCGCCATAACCGGTGAAGGAATTGCGGTTTTTGGACTGCGCCAGGTGTAGTTTCATAACTCTATGATTTGCCGGTGATAATCACCTTCGATACAATTGTACGCTTTTCCGCCGGCCGCGGCGCATTGCCACGGCGGCGGGTCATTTTCAGAGATCAGTAATGGAAGAATTTCCGCGCATCAAACGCCTGCCGCCGTATGTGTTCAATGTGACCGGTGAACTCAAGCTCGCCGCACGTCGGCGCGGCGAGGACATCATCGACTTCAGCATGGGCAATCCTGATCAGCCCACGCCGCGGCATATCGTCGACAAGCTGATTGAATCCGTACAGCGCACGGATACCCATGGTTACTCGGTTTCCAAAGGCATTTCGCGTCTGCGCAAAGCCATCTGCAACTGGTACCAGACGCGTTTCAATGTCGAACTGGATCCCGAATCCGAGGCCATTGTCACCATCGGTTCGAAGGAAGGTATCGCGCATCTCGCGCTGGCGACGCTGGATCGCGGCGACATTGTGCTGGTGCCGAACCCGAGTTATCCGATCCATATCTACGGACCGGTGATTGCCGGCGCCGATATCCGCCACGTACCCATGCACGCGGGCGTGGATTTTTTCGAAGCGCTGGAACAGTCAATCAAGGATACCTATCCGAAGCCGAAGATGTTGATCGTCAATTTCCCGAGCAATCCGACGACGCAGTGCGTGGATCTGGCATTTTTCGAGCGGCTGATTGCCGTCGCGAAAGAGCATGACATCTACGTGGTGCATGACCTGGCCTATGCCGACATCGTGTTCGACGGCTACAAGGCGCCTTCGATACTGCAGGTGCCGGGGGCGCGTGACGTGGCCGTTGAATTTTTCACCATGTCCAAGAGCTACAACATGGCCGGGTGGCGGGTCGGTTTCATGGTCGGCAACCGGGAATTGGTGACGGCACTGGCGCGGATGAAGAGTTATCACGATTACGGCACGTTTACGCCGATCCAGGTGGCGTCGATCATTGCGCTGGAAGGGCCGCAGGATTGCGTGGAAACGGCGCGTGCGCTGTACCAAAACCGCCGCGACGTGCTGTGGGCAGGCATGGACGCGATGGGCTGGACCGTACCCAAACCGCAGGCGACGATGTATATCTGGGCGCCGATTCCGGAGCCGTACAAGAAAATGGGTTCTCTGGAATTTTCGAAGAAACTGCTGCTTGAGGGCAAGGTGGCAGTTGCGCCGGGCATCGGTTTCGGTCATTACGGTGATGACTATGTACGCTTTGCATTGATTGAAAACGAAGCGCGTACTCGTCAGGCGATTCGCACCATGAAGGAGATGTTTCGTAAGGACGGGTTGCTGTAATCTTTTTTAATAGAAATGTGAATCAATGAAACCGATCAATGTAGGACTGCTGGGCGCCGGCACTGTCGGCAGCGGCACATTCAAGGTGCTGCAGCGTAACGGCGAGGAAATTTCACGCCGGGCCGGGCGCGCCATCCGCATCTCGCTGGTGGCCGACAAGGATACTGCGCGGGCCAAAACAGTGGCGGGCGATACTGCGCGCGTCACCGCCGATGCGCTCGAAGTCGTCAACGATCCGCAAATTGACATCGTCGTCGAATTGATCGGCGGCTACACCATCGCCAGGGAGCTGATGCTGAAGGCCATTGCCAACGGCAAGCATGTGGTCACTGCCAACAAGGCCTTGCTCGCGCTGCACGGCAATGAAATTTTTTCAGCGGCCCGCAATCGCGGCGTCATGGTGGCGTTCGAGGCGGCGGTCGGCGGTGGCATCCCGATCATCAAGGCATTGCGCGAAGGCCTGACGGCAAACCGCATTGAATGGATCGCCGGCATTATCAACGGCACCAGCAATTTCATTCTCTCGGAAATGCGTGAAAAAGGCGCGGCCTTTGCCGATGTGCTGAAGGAGGCGCAGCGCATGGGTTATGCCGAAGCGGATCCGACCTTCGATATCGAGGGCGTTGATGCCGCGCACAAGTTGTCCATCATGGCAGCCATCGGCTTCGGCATTCCGGTGCAGTTCAGCAAGGCTCACGTCGAAGGTATTTCAAAATTGGCGCAGGAAGATATCCGTTATGCCGAAGAACTGGGCTACCGTATCAAGCTGCTGGGTATTGCCAAGCGCAAGGCCGCGGGTTTTGAACTGCGCGTGCATCCGACGCTGATTCCAGCCAGGCAACTGATCGCAAACGTTGAAGGCGTCATGAATGCGATTCTGGTCAAAGGCGATGCGGTGGGGCAGACCATGTATTACGGCGCCGGCGCCGGTGCGGAGCCGACGGCCTCGGCCGTGGTCGCCGATCTGGTGGACGTGGCGCGCATGCTGACTGCCGATCCCGAACATCGTGTGCCGAATCTGGCATTCCAGCCCGATCGCCTGTCCGACGTTCCCATCCTGCCGATGGGTGAGGTCGAGACTTCGTATTACCTGCGGCTGCGCGTCGCGGACAAAGCTGGAGTGCTGGCAGACATTACGCGGATCCTTGCCGATCAGGGCATTTCGATCGAGGCGCTGGTGCAGAAGGAGCCGCACGCCGGCGAGCAGTATGTGGACATCATCATGCTGACCCATCTGACCCGCGAAAAGAAAATCGACGTGGCTATCCAGCGGATCGAGAATCTGCCGGTGGTATCCGGGAAAATCACCCGCATCCGCATGGAAACGCTGCAGTGAGCGCTCTCGCCCCAACGGCGAGCACAGCGGAGGCAGCCCGCTACGTCAGTACCCGCGGACGCATGCCGGCAGCGCGCTTCTGCGATGTCCTGCTCGGCGGTCTTGCGCCGGACGGCGGACTGGTGGTGCCACAGGCCTATCCCCGATTTGATGCGGACGAACTCGGCCGGTTGCGCACACTGCCCTATCCGGAACTGGCCAGCGCCATCATCAGCCGTTTTATTGATGATATTCCGCATGTAGCGCTCGATGCGCTCGTCCGGCGCGCCTACCGGGCGGAAATCTTTGGCTCGACGGAAATCACGCCGCTGCAGACGCTGGAACCGGGCCTGCACCTGCTCAAGCTTTCGAACGGGCCGACGCTGGCGTTCAAGGATGTCGCCATGCAACTGTTGGGCGAACTGTTCGAGCACGTGCTCGAACGGGAAGGGCGCACGCTGAATATCCTCGGTGCGACTTCCGGCGATACCGGATCCGCAGCCGAATACGCCATGCGCGGGCGCAAAGGCATCCGCGTGTTCATGCTGTCGCCGCACGGCAAGATGAGTCCGTTTCAGCGCGCGCAGATGTATTCACTGCAGGACGCGAATATTTTTAATATCGCCATTCGCGGCGTGTTCGACGACTGTCAGGACATTGTCAAGGCGGTCAGCGGCGATGCCGCATTCAAGAGCAGTCGCCAGATCGGTGCGGTGAACTCGATCAACTGGGCGCGCATCGTGGCGCAGACCGTGTATTACTTCAAGGGTTATTTTGCGGCCACGCGCAGCAATGACGAGCAGGTTTCGTTTGCGGTGCCGTCGGGCAATTTCGGCAATATTTTCGCCGGCCATATTGCACGCAGCATGGGCCTGCCGATCCGCCGGTTGATTCTCGCGTCCAACGAAAACGACGTACTCGACGAGTTTTTCCGCACCGGACATTACCGT
>JANNHN010000319.1:0-4195 GCA_031404395.1 Betaproteobacteria bacterium | reverse complement strand
GGTTTTTCCATCAACTGCAGAAACTGGCGGGCGTAGGCCGACAGCGATTCGACATAGCGACGTTGTCCTTCGGCATACAGCGTGTCGAAGGCGAGGGACGATTTTCCGGAGCCGGAGAGGCCGGTGATGACGATCAGCCGGTTGCGCGGCAGGTCGAGATTGATGTTTTTCAGGTTGTGCGTGCGTGCGCCGCGCACGCGAATCTGTCCGGCGTTTGCCGGGACTCCTGAAGGTTCGCGCGGAGCCTGCGGTGTCGGCAGCGGGACCAGTTTTGGCGGTGTCGAACGTACTTGCATGTCGGGCCAGGAAGGTAAACCTGCTAATATACGCGCATACGCTGTCACGCCCAACTGCCGCCCTACGCGCGGCCGTCAAACACCACCGCATGTCTTCCAGCAGCAAAATGACCCCGCTTGAATTGCGGGCCAGTATCGGGTTGTCCGGAATTTTCGGGCTCCGGCTGCTGGGTATGTTTGTCATCCTGCCGGTGTTCGCGATTTATGCCGAGCAGCTGCCCGGCGGGGACAATCTGACACTGGTGGGCATTGCCATCGGCGCCTACGGCCTGACTCAGGCCCTGTTGCAGATTCCTTTTGGCTGGTGGTCAGATCGTATAGGTCGCAAACCCGTGGTTTATACCGGTCTGGTCATATTCGCGGCAGGCAGTTTTGTCGCCGCTCTCGCGCCGAACATTTATATCGTCATCCTCGGTCGCATCCTGCAGGGCGCGGGGGCGATATCGGCAGCCGTCGTTGCCATGACTGCTGACCTGACACGTGAAGAGCAGCGCGCCAAGGCGATGGCGATGATCGGATCAACCATCGGTTTGTCGTTTGCGCTGTCGCTGATTGCCAGCCCGTGGCTGAATCGCATGATTGGCGTGCCCGGCATATTCGCCATGACCGGCGTGCTGGCTGCCGCGGCCATCATCGTCATGTGGCGCTTCATACCCGATGCGCCGGCCACGCCGCCGGCGCCGGGTCGTGCGTTGCGCGATTTCTGGAACGTGCTGAAGGATCCGGAACTGGCGCGACTGAACTGGGGCATATTCGCACTGCACGCCGCGCTGATGGCGTTGTTCATCGTGGTGCCCTTTGCGCTGCGCGACGCCGGACTGGCCCTGGCGGATCACTGGCAAGTGTATTTGCCGGTGATGCTCGGCTCATTCGTGCTGATGCTGCCGCCGGTATTGCAGGCGGGGGACAGCATCAAACTGCGTCGCTGGTTCATTGCATCCGTCGCGCTGCTGCTGGCCGCGCATCTGGCATTGCCTTGGCTCCGCGGAAACCTGTGGCTGCTGTCATTGTTTTTGCTGGCTTTTTTTGCGCCCTTCAATGCGCTTGAGGCCATGTTGCCGACGCTGACCACGCGGCTCGCGCCGCTGCAGGCCAGAGGAACGGCCATTGGTCTCTATAGCACCATCCAGTTCTTCGGCGCGTTTCTGGGCGCCGTGGTCGGCGGATTTCTCTACCAGCACTGGGGCGCGACTGCGGTGACCGCGTTCAACAGTGTGCTGCTGGCGATCTGGCTTATACTCGCGTACGGCATGCGCGTCCCGGCGGCCACATCGAAGAATGGGTAATTGCCCGATTGAAATCGTCCGGCTGTAAACGCCCGCGCCCCGGGCGCGTTGATAGTGCTGATCACGCATACAAACAGAAGGAAAATCTGACATGGCATCGGTTAACAAGGTAATTTTGATCGGCAATCTTGGCAAAGACCCGGAGACGCGTTATCTGCCCAGCGGTGAAGCGGTGACGAACATCACTCTCGCTACTACCGAGTCATGGAAAGACAAAAAATCGGGCGAAAAACAGGAACATACCGAATGGCACCGGATTTCGTTTTTCGGGCGGCTTGCCGAAATCGCCGGCGAGTACCTGAAAAAGGGCTCCCCCTGTTACGTCGAGGGCCGCATTCGCACCCGCAAATGGCAGGACAAGGAAGGGCAGGATCGTTATACGACCGAGGTCGTCGCTGACCGCATGCAGTTGCTGGGCAGCCGTGGTGGCGGTGGCGGTGGCGAGGGCGGCGGTGCGCGTGAACCTGCCGCTGCTGGTGCTGGCGGCGGCAAGGCGCCGGCCAAGAAAAGCGGCGGCAGCTTTGATGATATGGACGACGATATTCCGTTCTAGATTCCGGGCGATGTCACAAAAAAACCGGGCAATGCCCGGTTTTTTATTTCTGCGGTTACTCTTTTGTGCGGGATGGACCGCCTGCATGCGCGACCAGGCAGGCTACTGCCGCTGATGCGATACGACTGTGCGCAGAGTCGGCGCGACTGGTCAGGATGATGGGTACCTTGGCGCCCATGACCACTCCCGCAGCGATGGCCTTGCTGATATACACCAGCGATTTGTAGAGTATGTTTCCGGCTTCCAGTCCCGGCATGACCAGAATATCGGCGATGCCGCTGACTGGTGAAGTGATGCCTTTGATGCGCGCCGCGGCTGCGGACATGGTGTTGTCAAAAGCCAGCGGCCCATCAACCACGCCGCCGGTAATGCGGCCGTCTCTGGACATATCGCGCAGGGCGGCGGCATGCACGCTGGAAGGTATCGCAGGATTGACCGTTTCCATGGCGGAGAGCACCGCAATGTGCGGCAGCATGATGCCCAGCGCGTGAGCCACGGCAATTGCGTTCTGCGTGATATGGCGTTTCGCTTCGAGGTCGGGGTTGATGTTGACGGCAGCGTCGGTAATCAGCAGCAGACGGTCATGCGTGGCCACGTCCATCACGAATACATGACTGATGCGCCGCTCCGTGCGCAGACCGGCATCGCGCGAGACGATAACGCTCATTAATTCGTCTGTGTGCAGACTGCCTTTCATCAGCAGCGTGGCCTTGTTCTCGTGAACCAGCGTGGCGGCATGGCGGGCGCTGGCGCGTTCCCCCTCGACGTCGTGCAGGGTGCAGCCGTACAGATCAAGTTTTTCTGCTGCTGCAATTTCCATGATGCGCGCGCGCGGTCCGATCAGGATGGGCGCAATCAGTCCGGCCGCCGCCGCCTCCAGTGCGCCGGACAGTGCGGGTGCGCTGCAGGGATAGACGACGGCAGTCGGCGCGGGTCCACGGGCGCGGGCGCGTTCGACCAGGTCATGACTGCGTGGTGCCGTGTCCTTCATGCGTGTACGGATTCCTGGGTTCCTGATGGCGCCGCTGCATGACCGGGAGCGTCGATAGCGTGTGCGGACTGGCCAACTCCTTGATTATAGGAGAGATACCCACGCAGCGTGACATTGCCCCGGGCACTGTCTGCGCCCGGTGCACTTGAGTGCGCTGCGGAGCACGACTGTAGCCCCCGAAAGTGATCGTAACCTTCTAAGGTATAATGCTTTTTTCGATTTGTTCGGGTGTGGGTCATGCCGATTTATGAGTATCGATGCGGGGCATGCGGTTTCCAGAAGGAATTCCTGCAACGCATCAGCGATGCGCAACTGACGGACTGTCCGGAGTGCGGTAAAAGCACGCTTGGCAAAATGGTGACGGCTGCAGGTTTCCAGTTGAAGGGCAGCGGTTGGTATGCGACGGATTTCAAGAATCAGGGTGTCGCCAAGCCGAAACCGGATGTTGCGCAACCCGCTGACGCATCAAAAACTGCTGACGCGCCGAAGACCGTCGATGCACCAAAGAAAGATGAATCCAAGGCTGCAACGACCAGCGGTGCTGGCGTCGGCTCTGCCTGAAGTGGATTCCTGCGGCCCGATCCGGGCGCGCAGTAACAGTGTCCATGCGGGCTGATTTGCACTGACACTGATCCGCCACCCGATCGCGCACAGTCACTACGCGCAGTTACTACGTTACCCATGTTCAAAAACACTTCCATCAAGAGTTATATCATCGCCGGCCTGCTGGTCTGGGTGCCGCTGGTCATCACGCTGTGGGTGCTCAACCTGCTGGTGGGTACCATGGATCAGACGCTGCGGCTCTTGCCGGAAAGATTCCTGACCGAGAGGTGGCTGGGTATCCACGTTCCGGGGCTGGGTGTGATCCTCACCGTGCTGATCGTGTTGTTCACGGGCATGCTGGCCGCAAACATCCTCGGGCAGCGGTTGGTGAATTTCTGGGAAGGCCTGCTCGCGCGCATTCCTGTCGTCAACACCATCTATCACAGCGTCAAGCAGGTCAGTGACACGCTGTTCTCGGGCAAGGGCCATGCGTTCCGCAAAGTGCTGCTGGTGCGCTACCCGCATC
>JANNHN010000318.1:0-4365 GCA_031404395.1 Betaproteobacteria bacterium | reverse complement strand
GTAAAGAACTTGTTCGACTATCTCGAAGCTGGCGACTCTCTGGATCAGTTCCTGCACTCGTTCCCTTCCGTGGCAAGGGAGCAAGCCGTTGCCGCACTGGAGCAGGCGCGGAAGGCGCTGGTTCCTGATGCGCATCCTGCTTGACGAGTCCCCCCCAATTGAACTGCGCGACGAGCTACTCCAACACTCCGTCCGCAGCATCCAGGAAATGGGCTGGTCCGCGTTGAAGAACGGCGAGATATTGCGTCGCGCGGCCGACCGGTTTGACGTATTTATGACCGCGGATCAGAACCTGCAGTACCAGCAGAATCTGCAGATTCTTCCAATCGCTGTGGCTGTGCTCGTCGCCAAGAGTAACCGCATCCAATCCCTTAAACCTTTGGTTCCCGAACTTCTCTCAGCGCTTGCGTCCCTCGAGCCGCGAACGTTGTTCCGGATTGTCGCCTGACTTTGGTTGGCGCGGACGTGCCGGATGCCTCGTGCCAAAATTTCTTTCTCTAGCGGTACGCTGCACAACAAAATGTCTTGCGTCGCCTTTGATCCCACATCCTACCGCCGGGCAATCCCCAGCCGCTCGTAAATCGGCCTGATCTGTCCGCGGATCGTCGGCCCGTGCCGCGCCAGCACCAGCGCGGCGACCATGCAGGCGAGTCCGCCCAGTGTCAGCGTCACGCGCGCGCCGATCAGGTCGGACAGCGCGCCGGCGGCGAGCGCGCCGAATGGCGCCACGCCGAGAAACGCCACCGTGTAGAGGCTCATCACCCGGCCGCGCTTGTCGTCATCGACAATGGTCTGCAGGATCATGTTGACGGACACCGACGTCACCAGAATGCCGAAGCCGATCACCACCAGCAGCGGCAGCGCGTACCAGCTCGACGGTGCGTGCGAAAACAGCGTCAGCGCCGCGCCCGCGGAAAAGCTGGCAATGATGATCAGCCGGATCAGGCCGCGGGCGTTGGCGCGCGAGGCGAGGTACAGCGTGCCGGAGATCGCGCCCAGCCCGCTGGCGCCCATCAGATAACCCATTTCCTCGGCGCCGCCGCCGAAGACGTCGCGCACCATCACCGGCATCAGCGTCGAGTACGGCGTGGCGAGAAAGGCGACCACCGCCAGCATCAGCAGCAGTGCGCGGATCGGCAGCAGATGCCATGCGTAGGAAAACCCGGCACGCAGTCCGGCGAGCATCGGCGTCTTGATCGGCTCGCGCGGCTGCGGTCGCACGCGGATCAGCAGGAATGAGATGACTACCGCGATATAGGTCAGCGCGTTGACGAGGAAACAGTAAGCCTCGCTCAGCACGCCGATCATGATGCCGGCGATGGCCGGCCCCACCAGCCGGCCGCTGTTGGCCATCAGTGAAGTCAGCGCAATGGCGTTGGGCAGGTCTTCCTTGCCATCGACCAGTTCCAGCAGATAGGCGTGGCGGATCGGCAGTTCAATGGCCACCAGCACGCCGAGTAACATCGCCAGCGTGACGATATGCCAGGGCGCGATGATGCCGGCCAGCGCCAGCGCAGCCAGCGTCGCCGCCTGCAGCAGTTCAAGAAGCTGCGTGACGAACATCGTGCGGTGCAGGTTGCAGCGATCCGACCACCAGCCGGCGAGCGGCGCGAGCAGCAGGATCGGCAGGCTGCTGGCGAAGGCCAGCACGCCCAGCAGCGTGGCCGATTCCGTCAGGCGGTAGAGCAGCCAGCTTTGCGCCACCATCTGGATCCAATAACCCGCCAGCGCAAAAATCTGGCCGGTGAGGAACAGCCGGAAGTTGCGATGGCGCAGAGCGCGCAGGGGTGGAAGGGGCATGGGTGGCGCGGAAAAGCACGCATTCTACTTCATGGACTTCAACCGGGGTACCCGGAAGCGCTGCGCTACAATCGGCATCTCCCATGGCCGACCCCTCTTCCGCGACCGGTGCGGCGCCAGCGCGCCTCATCACACTTTTCCAGTTGCTGGCGGTGGTGGTGCTGTGGAACAGCGCCTATAAGGGCGCACGCATATTGAACACGCTGTACGCGCTGGAACTCGGCGCAACGCCGCTCGATATCGGACTGCTGCTGGCCACGTACGGCGTATTTCCGCTGTTGCTGGCAGTGAAAGCCGGACAGATTGCCGACCGTTACGGCACGCGCCTGCCGATCCTGGCCGGCATGATCATCTGCACGCTGGGGGCGGTACTGCCGTGGTTCGCGCCGGGCATGACGTTGCTGTTCGCTGCCGCTGCGGTGACCGGACTGGGATTCATTCTGGGCCAGGTGGCGTTTCAGTCGCTGGTGGGCTCGCTGGGCGAGGGTGAAGCGCGCACGCGGAACTTCAACACCTATGCACTGATCATCGCGGTTGCCGATTTTGCGGGCCCCGTATTCACCGGATTTTCGATCGATCACGCCGGCCATGTTCGCACCTATCTGTTCATCGGCGCGCTGAGCGCTGTGGCGACGATCGTGCTGATCGTGTTGTCACGGCGCGTGCCGAACCACCGCAAGCCGATCGATTCTGCTGTCACCAATCGCGTGATGGATCTGTTTCGCGACCCCGATATGCGGCGCGTGCTGATCGTCGGCGCCGTTGTCATGACGGGGATCGACCTGTTCCAGCTCTACCTGCCGCTGTACGGGCATGAAGCGGGCCTGTCGGCCAGCGCCATCGGCATGGTGCTGGGCGCTGCTGCCGCTGCGACTTTCGTCAGCCGGGCGCTGCTGCCGCTGCTGGTGCGCCGTTACGGTGAGGAAACCACGCTGCTCTACGCGATTTTCCTGGTGGCGGTGATGTTTACGCTGATTCCGTTTTTCAAAAGCGCCGTGGTGCTCGGCGTCATCTGCTTCGCGCTGGGCCTGGGCATGGGTCTGGGCCAACCGCTGACGGTGATGCTCTGCTACCACTATTCGCCGGCCGGCCGCGGCGGCGAATCACTGGGGTTGCGCATCGCCATCAACAATTCGATGCATGTGGTGATCCCTGCGGCGTTTGGCGCGGTGGGCGCAGCGTTTGGCCTGGCGCCGGTGTTCTGGGTCAGCGCCACGGTACTGGCGGCGGGAAACTGGTTCAGCCGCAAGCGCGGATAGATTTTCACTGGTCATCATGCCCCTCGTCATCGTCCTGCTGGTCGTTCTGCTCAACATGAGCGCCTTCCGCGGCAGCAAGGTGCTGGTGTCGCTGTTTGCGCTCGAACTGGGCGCTGAACAGTTCATGCTCGGCGTCATTGTGGCGCTGTATTCGTTGTGCCCGATGTTGCTGGCGCTGTACGCAGGCAAACTGGCCGACCGTATCGGTGTGCGCTGGCCGCTGGCGCTGGGTTCGCTGGGCATGGCGCTGTCGCTGGCGCTGCCCGGCATGCTGCCCTCGCTGCTTACACTGTATGTGTCGGCGCTGCTGCTCGGCGCCTCGCACGTGTTCTATAACGTGTCGGCGCAGAATCTGATCGGCATGCTGAGCGCGCCCGCTACGCGCACCCGCAATTTCAGCAACTTCAGCCTGATGATTGCCAGCGGCGGATTTGTCGGGCCGCTGATTGCCGGATTCACCATCGATACCTACGGACATGCCATCGGCTACCTGTGCATTGCGGTGTTCCCTGCAGTGTCGGCGGTGATCCTGTTCGGCGCGCGCCACCGGCTTGCTGAGCTGAGCGGCGGCGCCGGGAAAAAAGAGGAAGCAGCGGTGTACGCCGTCGGCCTGCTCGGCAATGTGCCGTTGCGCCGCACGTTGATCACCAGCGGCATCATCCTGACGGCCATCGACCTGTTCCAGTTCTACATGCCGATCTACGGGCACATGATCGGGTTGTCGGCCTCGGCCATCGGCGCGGTGCTGGCGATGTTCGCGGCGGCAGCGTTCCTGGTGCGCACCATCCTGCCGCAGATCGCCAAACGGTTCGGCGAGGAGCAGGTGCTGGTGATGTCGATCTTTATCGCCGCCGGGACCTACCTGCTGTTTCCGCTGACTGAAAACGTCGTGCTGCTGGCGGCGATTGCGTTTCTGCTGGGCTTGGGAACGGGCTGCGGCCAGCCACTGACGCTGATGATGATTTACGCGCGCGCGCCGGAAGGCCGTTCCGGTGAAGCGCTGGGCCTGCGCATGGCCATCAACAATGTGACGCACATCGCTGTACCGCTGTTTTTCGGCGTACTCGGCAGCGCTTTCGGCGTGACGCCGGTGTTTCTCGCCAATGCCGCGATGCTCGGCGTCGGCGGCATGCTCAGCCGGAAGCGCTGAGCTTATATAATCAACCAGTAGTGTCCCAACGTTTTTCAATACGTAGGTTGGGGTGACGAAGGAACCCCAACGCTGAACCCAGTGCAAAGTAGTAGAGTGTAGAGTGGAAAACCCCGAGTATTTGCAGCGGTCGCGCGTTGGGGTTCGCAAGCTCAC
>JANNHN010000317.1:0-2039 GCA_031404395.1 Betaproteobacteria bacterium | reverse complement strand
GGTCCTTACACAGGGAGTAATACACACACCGGGCCGTTACCATTCACCATTTACCAATCATCATTTACCAATCACGAAGCCGCATGACACTGCCACCACCCGAACCCCGCGGCTACCCCGGCAATCTCGGCGCGCCGTTTGCCGAACGCGCCGCCTCGCCGCGCACTGCGCTGATCGACCTGCGCGCAGCCGATGCGCCGCGCGAGCACAGTTTCCGTGACCTCGATGCGGCAGCCAACGCCGTCGCGCGCGGCCTGGCGCGCCGCGGCCTCCAGCCCGGCGACCGCATCGGCATACTCGCATTGAACCGCGTGGAATTCGTGGTGACGCTGCTCGGCGCAATGCGCGCCGGGGTGGTGCCGGTGCCGATCAACATCAAGCTCGCCGCCGATACCGTGCGCTACATCGCCACCGACGCCGGCCTGCGCCTCGTGTTCTGCGAAGCGGCGTATGCGCCGCTGCTGCCGCCGGAACTGCCCGTCGTCGATTTCGACAACAACTTCGACAGTTTCCTCGACCCCGGTCCGCATACACCGCTGGAACCCGCAACTGACACCATCGCCATCCAGCCCTACACCTCGGGCTCCACCGGCAAGCCCAAGGGCGTACTGCTCACCCACTACGGCCAGAACTGGAGCCGGCTGATTCTCGTCCACACCCGCGACACTACCGACCGGGATGTGATCCTCGTCGCCGCGCCGCTGTACCACAAGAATGCGCTGAACGCGATCAAGCAGGGGCTGACCGCCGGCGCCACCCTGGTGCTGCTGCCGCAATTCAGCGTCGAGCGCTACATTGCCGCCATAGCTCGTTACCGCTGCACGGTGATCTCCGGCGTGCCGACCATGATGGCCATGGTGATGACGCGCAAGGATCTGCTGGCGCAAACCGATACCACGTCGGTGCGCACGGTGATGATGGGTTCAGCGCCGTCCTCGCCGCAGTTGTTGCGCGACGTCAAGACGCACTTCCCGAACGCGGAAGCCTTGGTCGTTTATGGCGTCACCGAAGGCGGCCCGGTGCCGCTGGGCCCGCACCCCGACGGCAAGCCGCGACCGCCCGGCTCCATCGGCGCGCCCTATCGCGGCACCGCTGCGCGTTTGATCAGCAGTCCTAACAACCATGCGCCGCAGGACAACGACGAAGGCGAGCTGATTCTGAAAAACCCCGGCATCCTGCTCGGTTACCATAACCTTCCAGAAGAAACCGCACTGCGCATCCGCAACGGCTGGTACCACACCGGTGATGTGTGCCGGCGCGATGCGGATGGTTTCTACTATTTCATCGGTCGTACCGACGACATGTTCATCAGCGGCGGCGAAAACATTTTCCCCATCGAAATCGAACAATTACTGGAAAAACATCCTGCCGTGCATCAGGCTTGCGTGCTGCCGTTTACTCACGACCTGAAAGGCCAGGTGCCCTATGCTTTCGTCGTATTGCGCAACGGTGCCGCAGCGACCGAAGATGAAATCAGGCAATACGCACTCGCCGGCGGCCCGGCCTACCAGCATCCGCGCCGTGTATTCTTTCTCGAGCAGTTACCGCTCGCCGGCACCAACAAGATCGACCGCGAGCGTCTGCGCGCGCTGGCGGCGCAATAGCATCAGTCCGCACCCGACACCACCGGAGCCACCCATGAGCGATGTCAAATCCACCCCGCCTACCCTTGAACAATTGCAAAAACTGATCAGCCGCGGCCCTTTCAACCAGTGGCTCAACTTCACCTTCCTCAAAGCCGACGAATCGGGCATTGAGGTCAAGGCTGCCTGGCGCGAAGAATGGGTGGTCAATCCGGAGCGCCGCTACACCCACGGCGGCATACTCGCCGCCATTGTCGATGTCGCCGCGGATTACGCCATTGCCGCTCAACTCGGACGACCGGTGCCGACCATCGACATCCGCGTCGATTATCACAAGGCGGCGATGCCCGGCGACCTGACTGCCAAGGCGCGCATCGTGCGCAGCGGCAGCCAGTATTCAACCGCTGAAGCGTATGTGTATGACAAGGACGGTGCGCTGGTCGCCAGCGGCCGTGG
>JANNHN010000316.1:0-3926 GCA_031404395.1 Betaproteobacteria bacterium | reverse complement strand
ATCAGGCCGACCGACGAAAAATCCTTGCGCGTGTCGTAAGTGAGCTTCGCATAGAGACTGTGGTTGATGGCCTGCGTGGTGAAAGTCTGGATCAGCACCGTGTAGCCGTCGGCCGGCGAGGTCGCCACCAGACTTGCTGCGAGCGTGGTGCCGGCGCCGGGACGGAAATCCACAATGAACTGCTGGCCGATCGATGTGCCCATGCTCGGTGTGATGCTGCGCGACAGGAACTCGCCCGTGCCGCCGGGCGCGAAGGGCACGACCATGCGGATGGGCTTGGCCGGATAGGTTTGTGCAACAGCGGATGTCGCCAGGACTGCGAGCAGCAGCACCATCAGTTTTCCCGTGAAGTTCATCATTATTTTATCCTTTAAAAACAATGTATTACCGTTTATGCGCCGCTGCTCCGGTTTGCTTCATTCATCTCATTCTTCACGCAGCAGTTGCCGCGCGATGACCAGTTGCTGAATCTGGCTGGTGCCTTCAAACAACCGGAACAGGCGCACGTCGCGGTACAGGCGCTCGACCGCGGTAGCCTGCATGTAGCCGGCGCCGCCGTGAATCTGCACCGCGCGGTCGGCGACGCGCCCGACCATCTCGGAGGCGAACAGTTTGGCACACGACGCTTCCAGGGTAATGCGGGCGCCGCCGTCTTTTTTGCGTGCAGCCTCCAGCACCATGCTGCGCGCCGCGTAAATCTCGGCCTTGGAGTCGGCAAGCATGGCCTGGATCAACTGGAATTCGGCGATGGGTTTGCCGAACTGCTGCCGTTCCTTCGCGTAGTTCAGCGCTTCGTCGAGCAGCCGCTCGGCCGCACCGACGCAGACCGCGGCGATGTTCAGCCGCGCCTTGTCGAGCACTTTCATCGCCGTCTTGAAACCCAGGCCTTCCTGCCCGCCGATGATGCTGGTGGCCGGCACGCGCACGTTGTCGAAAATCACGTCGGCGGTATGCGAACCGCGCTGCCCCATTTTGCGGTCATACGGCCCGACAGTCAGCCCCGGCGCATCGCGCTCGACGATGAACGCAGACACGCCTTTGGCATCTTTCGATTGCAGATCGGTACGCGCCATCACCGTAAACACACTCGCTTCCGGCGCATTGGTGATGTAGCGCTTGGTGCCGTTCAACACATAATGATCGCCGTCGCGCCGTGCGGTGGTTTTGAGGGAACCGGCGTCGGAACCGGATTCGGGCTCGGTCAGCGCGAACGCGCCGGTAATTTCGCCAGAGGCCAGCCGCGGCAGATATTTTTTCTTTTGCGCTGCCGTGCCGTCGATGACGATGCCCTGCGCGCCGATGCCGGTGTTGGTGCCGATGCGCGAGCGAAACACCGGCGAGGCGTAACACAGCGCCATCGACGTCAGAACTTCTTCTTCGCTGGTCAGGCCCAGGCCGCCATATTCTTCCGGAATGGTCAGCCCGAACAGTCCCATGGTGCGCATGTCGGCGACGATGTCCGCGGGAATTTCGTCGAGCTCCGTGACCTCCGCTTCACGCGGGATCAGTTTCTCGCGCACCAGCCGCTCGACGGTGGCGAGCAGGATGCTGAAGGATTCGGGGTCGCGGATCATTTAAAGGCCGTCAGTAGTGTCCCAACGTTTTCACGAGGGCCAGTTATCAGTTGATGATCGAAATGTGGAAACGAGCGATTTTGTCTGGTCTCGATTTGAATGTCGAGGTGCAGTGAGCAGGTTGGGGTGAGTTTGCGAACCCCAACGCGCGACCGCTGCAAATACTCGGGGCTTTCCACTCTACACTCTACTACTTTGCACTGGGTTCAGCGTTGGGGTTCCTTCGTCACCCCAACCTACGTATTGAAAAACGTTGAGACACTACTGAAAGGCCGTGAATGGTGATTGGGTGATTGGGTGATTAAGTGATTGGCGATGAGGATCCCCTGCAAACTAATCACCTGATCACCCAATCACCATTCACCATTTACCATTTACCATTTACCGGTTTCGAGTTATTGCAGTTCAACCTTGGCGTCCTTGATGACTTTGGCCCATTTGGTGATTTCGCTCTTGATCAGCGCGGCGAACTGCTGGGGCGTGCCGCCGATCGGCTCGCCGCCCAGTTCGGAAATGCGTTTGCCCATGTCCGGGGTCTTGACGATGCGTGCAGTCTCTGCGGCGAGCACGTCGATCACGGCCCTCGGTGTGCGGGCGGGCGCCAGCAAACCAAACCACGCCCCGGAGTCGTAGCCCGGTACACCCGCCTCGGCAATCGTCGGCAGATCGGGCACGGCAGCAACGCGTTTTGCCGGACTGACCGCCAGCGCACGCAGCTTGCCTGCTTTCACATTGGGTAAATAAGGCGGCATGTTGTCGATGGTCACCGCAATCTGTCCACCCAATACATCGGTCATCACGCCGGCGCTGCCTTTGTATGGAATGTGTACGAGACTGGCGCCGGTCATGCTCTTGAACAATTCCATCGACAGATGTGCGGTACTGCCGTTACCCGGCGAGCCGTACGACAGCTTGCCCGGATTGGCCTTGGCATAAGCGATGAACTCTTTGACGCTTTTCACCGGCAATGCAGGATTGACCACCATGATGTTGGGGACCATGGCCACCAGGCTCACCGGCGCAAAGTCGTTCACCGGATGCCAGCTCAATTTGCGATACAGGCTGACGTTGATGCCATGCGTGCCGGCGGTACCCATGATCAGGGTGTGGCCGTCCGGCGTGGCCTTGGCCGCTACATCCGTGCCGATGTTACCGGCAGCGCCGGCGCGGTTTTCGATGATGACCGGCTGGCCCCAGGTTTCGGTCATTTTCTGGCCGACGGCGCGGGCGAGTATGTCGGTGGTGCCCGCCGGGGTGTAGGCAACGATGATGCGTATGGGTTTGCTCGGAAATGCCGGCTGTGCTGCCTGGGCGCACAGGACCGGCAGCGCCGCAGCAGCGGCAAATAATGTGCGAAAAATCGGATTCATCGGCTCATCCTCAGTACGGAAAAACAGGTTGATCAGCGTAATGCTGATGATACCGAACTACCGCGACGGATCAGCGTGAGTGTCTTGTTTTTGGGATCGACGCGCACGATGTCGCCGGTGCGGATATGGTCGTACGGATTCTCCGACCAGCCCTCGGTGATGGTGATGCCGGCGAACACCGCACCCTGCACCATCACCGGGTTGGTGACGCCGAAGACGAAGGCCTTGGGCGCGATGCCCTTGTGCTGGATGTCGTAGAACGCCCAGCCGGCGGCGATGCCACCCTTGGCGCTGGGCGTGATCAGGATCTTGCCCTTGATGCTGTGGCCTTCCAGCGCGTGGCCGGGGCGCGAGATCAGGCCGCTCCAGCGGTCGAGATCGTAGCGCGGTGAGAAGCCTTCGGTGGAAACCAGTGCTTCGCCTTCGACCACGGCGCCGAAGGCGCGCTTGACGCGTATTGTTTTCAGGGGCTTTGCAGCGCGGCGCGGCTGCACTGCAGCTTTCAGCGCCGAATTCATCGAATGTCCTTGCCGGTGCAGGCGATTTCGATACATTCCGCAGTGCGGCGCAGGATGGTGTTGAATTTGTGCGCGCCGATGATGTTGGCGAGTTTCGCCGAGTTGGTCACCAGATTGCTCCAGCCTTCACGCACGCGCATCTGCGGCAGATTTTGCAGTATGTAAAAACACACGCCTTCGAGCACCGTTGCGCCGGACTTCTCGATCGTCTGCAGATAACCCAGCTCTCTCGCGGCGCTTTTGACGCCGTTGCTGGTGGTCACAAACAACTGGCTGCCGGCATGCACCTTGCGCCCGGCGAGCAGATCCGCCAGGGTTTTCATTTCAAACAGCGATTGCTGCGGTCCGGAGAACACCACCAGATTCAGCGGATTGCGCTGTGTGTCATAGCCGGCATAGACGCGCTCGAGATCGCGGTTGGTAATGGTGATGACTTCCCTGGGCTTGTTGCCGCCGAAGGCTGC
>JANNHN010000315.1:0-6643 GCA_031404395.1 Betaproteobacteria bacterium | reverse complement strand
GATCATGACCGCGCCGCTGCGCGACCGCATCGTCGATTCCGCCGACCTCGAAGCCCTGCGCGAAGCAGCCTTCAAGGAAGGCATGAAGCCGCTGCGCATCAGCGGCGCGATGAAAATCGCCGCCGGCGTGACCACCATCGATGAAATCATGAAAGTCGCACCGCCACCCGGCGGCGACCGGCGTAAACAGGCGCGCTAGTTTCTATCCACAAGAAACGAGAAAATCGTTTCGGCAATGGTTCCGCTTATTTATATCATCGGCCACCCTGCCCGCGACGTTGGCGATGCCCGTGCTACATCTAGCCAAATACTCTCCCCTTGGAGATAATGGTATATCCTGATCCTGAGCGCGCCTGAGCGGCATCATAGTT
Organism: Betaproteobacteria bacterium; assembly: GCA_031404395.1. Classification (GTDB taxonomy): domain Bacteria; phylum Pseudomonadota; class Gammaproteobacteria; order Burkholderiales; family SG8-41. The sequence goes on along the minus strand of JANNHN010000315.1, from coordinate 6,272 downwards.
GCGCCTGAGGTCGCGCTCAGCGCCCCCAGAGAGCAAACTTCGCCGATAGGCGCATTGATATTTTTCAGTGGCTGAGGAGGGAGTTGCAATGATATTGCACAAGCGACTGTTGCTGCTGTCCGTGCTTGCCGTCTCAGGATTCTTTTTTTCCGCATCCGTTTACGCGGAGTGCGGCGGTCAGCAGCAATGTATTGCCGTGTCCATTGATCCTGCTGTGGCGCCCGCTCACGGCACCCCCAATGTGTCGGCGCCTTTGGTTTTTGGCAACCAGGCTGCGGCAACGACCAGCGCTACGCAAACCATCTTTGTCGGTGCTGTTACGGGTGCCGGCCTTGCGACACTGGACGCGATTAATCTGAGCGGGGCCAACGCGACTGATTTCAGCATTACCGGCGGCACCTGTACGATTGGTACGCCCAGCCTGCTGCAGAATGGCCCAACTTGCACCATTACGGTTACCTTCAATCCGCAGGCTGTGGGTGCAAAAACTGCGGCGATTACTGTCCAAACTACTTCCATCACGCGCACCGTCCCTTTGACGGGAACCGGCACTGCTGCCCTCACCGGGCCTACTGCCGCAGCCGCCACCCTGGCAGTCCAGGTCAACACGGCAACCACGCTCGATTTGGCCCCCTTCATTACCGGTACCGTCACGGGCATTGCTGTCGTCGTGGCGCCAACACGCGGCGTAGCGACGGTCAGCGGCACCAGCGTGACTTACACGCCTGCCCGCAATTATTTCGGCCCCGATGCATTTTCCTATGCGGCCTTCAATACTGTCGGCTCGTCCGCGGCGGCCGTCGTCACTGTAAATGTAGCCGGCAGACCCGATCCATCCCAGGATCCAGTCGTAAGAGGGCTGCTCGGTTCTCAAGCAGAAACAGCCAGGCGTTTCTCACGCGCACAGATTTTCAACTTTCAGCGGCGCATGGAGTCGCTGCACCGCGGCGCAGGCGATGGCGTTACCGCGGGCGCTGCTGGATTCGGCACCGTGCGTAACCCCGTCGCCGGCTTCAGTTTGGCCGGCAGCGACGCGCAACCGGAACACAGCTCACTCATACGCGTGGCAAGCAAGCCCGGCGGATTACGCCCAACGAACTCCGCAGGCGCTGCATCGGGGCTCCTGCCGCCTTCATTGGTAACCGCGCTCCTGAGTGCGGCATCGACGCGATCAGTCAAGCTGAACAGCAGTGATCGCGCCGATGGATCTTCCGGGCAGCCGGAGGGCACGGGTGTGTGGATCAGCGGCAACCTCAACTTCGGCACCCGCGACCCGACAGGCGACAGCAACAGCCTCCGGTTCAGTACCGACGGCGTCAGTATCGGTTTCGACCAGCGGTTCAGCGACCAACTGGCGCTGGGCATCGGCATGGGTTATGCGCGCGACAAGACCGATATTGGCACCGACGGCACAAAAAGCAGCTCAAATGCTTCGTCGATCACCGTATATGGCAGTTACCAACCGACCAAAAATACTTTCGTTGACGGACTCATCGGCTACGGCGTGCTGAGTTACGACACGGATCGCTATGTGGCGTCTGTGGCTGACTTTGCGCGCGGCCGCCGCAAGGGTGACCAGTGGTTCGGATCGGTTGCCGCCGGTTACGAGCATCGCAATGATGGACTGCTGCTCTCGCCGTACGGGCGATTCGATTTCGGGATTAACCGACTCAAACAGGCTACGGAAACAGGCGCCGGCCTCAATGCGCTCACGTATTTCGATCAGACTCTGCCGACGCTTCAGCTCTCGCTGGGGCTGCGCGCCGAGTCACAACATCAGACAAACTTTGGCTGGGCGCTGCCCCGGTTGCGCGTGGAGTTGAAACACGATTTCGAGAGTAATCGCCAGGCCACGATTGCCTATGCCGACCAGTTTACCGGGCCAAGATATACCGTGACGCCCGTCGGGGTGAATCGTGACTCCCTGCTCATCGGCATCGGCAGCGATTTTCTGTTCCGGAGCGGGTTTAAGCTCGGTATCGACTATCAGGCCCAGCGCTCGTTCGGCCCGGATAGCAGTCAGGCCATCCGGGTATGGCTTTCGAAGGATCTCGACGGCAAGAAAGGCCCGCAGCCGACGCTGGGGCTGTCTTCTTCCAGGATGTTTGCATATCCGGTCGTGGTCGAAGCCGGCTACGCATGGGATGACAACCTGAATCTGGTGAGCAATACCGCCGACAAGCTGTCGGATCGCCTCTACACCCTCAACGTCAGCAAGAGCGCGACTTTCCCCGTCTCCCTCCACACCCGTGTGGTAGTTGCCGGATTCCTCAATGGAGAGAAACTCTACACCTACACCGGGCTTGACCGCATCTCCGGTGGAGTCCGGGGCGAGTTTCAGTACCGCACGTCGGGCGCATTCGATGCGCCGACGTTCGGGATCTTCGGTCGCGCGTTGCTCGACGAATACCAATCCGGGCTTCGCACCGGCCATCGTTACTCTCTCGGAATTAACGCGCGCCAGTCGCTGACCGATCGCATCGATGTGTTCGGCGCGCTGTCGAGCAACTTGCGCAATGCCAGGAACGCCGTGTTTGATACGAAAGACTACTCCGCACGGGTCAATTTCGACTATTCACTGGGACGGGACGGTACGCTATATCTCGGTGGCGAGTATCGTCGTGGTGATGCGGTAACTTCCGCACCCTCGTCTCCCGATTACAGCGGTATCGCCAAAACCTCTGCACAAGACGATGCTTACGGCAACCGCCAACTCTTCGCCTACCGTTACGAAGCCAAAACCGTGCTGTGGACGCTGGGCTACAATCGCCCCCTGGGGGCCAGAGATTCACTCGACTTCTCGTGGAGACGTGCGCAGTCGACCCCGACCAGCCTTGGAACTGCGGGAACTTATTCCGGGGGGACCAGCTCAAGCTATACCGCAAACCAATATTCAATTACTTATTTAATGCGTTTCTAGAAGTTTCGTTCGCGAACCACAGACTGCGGTCAGTAGTCGCGCCGCGGGCCGCTATAGCTGTCCTTCGAAAACACGAAGGGCGGCGTCCTGCCGACCAGCGTCTCGATCAGCGTCAGCTCCTGGTCGGTATGGTTGATGAACGGCGCGTTGCGAATGCCCCCCCCGGGCGCGGACTTGCCATGGATATAAAGCGGCCGGTCGTGATGTTCGCTGACAACATTCACCTTGCTCGCGGGATCATGGTTTGCCGTGACATCCGTGGTGCCGTAGCAGGTGCAGAAGTAGGTCTGCTCGGGGTCCGATTCCGCGTACCATCCGGTGCCGCGGATACCGATGGTGGCGGTCACTGTAGTCACCTGCATCGGTGCATTTCGCGACACCGACAGCAGCTTGCCGGTCAGCAAGCGCAGCCCGGAAACAAACAACAATGTGGATTCCTTGCTCCCGCCTTCAATCACAAGGCGCGACTCGCCGCGCAGAATCATCGAGTGACCGCCAATCACAAAAATGATTTCACTGCCTTTTCCGGTCTCAACCGTGTCCCCAGGACGCACCGGCGTCCGCAGGGTCGCCGCCACCCCGTTAACCGATGCAGTACCCGTGATACGGTAAATCGACTGCCCCGGAGGGAGCTTCGCCGGCTTGCTGCCAAATAACTGGGCAAATGCATTCCCCGCCGGATAGCCCGCGGCAATCAGCCCAACCGTCAGCGCTTCCACCAGCAGGCGGCGACGCGGATCATCAATTTTGTCAAAGCGATTCATGAGTGCCCCCCGAATTTCTCAGTTTTGGCAGGCTGGTCACCCGCATTGCATGATTGTTAACAGGGCTGGAGACCCTGGAGGCGCTGATCCGTAACTACGCCGCGGATCAGTAGTCGCGCCGTGGTCCCGTGTAGTTGTCCTTCGGGAACACGAACGGCGGCGTCCTTCCGACCAGCGTCTCGACCAGCATCAGTTCCTGGTCGGTGTGGTTGATGAACGGCGCGTTGCGGATGCTCGTCCCGGCAGCGGATTTGCCGAGGATGTAGAGAGCGGCCGGTCGTGCTGCTTGGAGACCACCGTCTCCTTGCTGCCCGGATCATTGTTCGCCGCGATTTCCGCGACGCCGTAGCAGGTGCAGAAATAGGTCTTTTCGGGGTCCGATTCTGCGTACCATCCCGTGCCGCGGATGTCGATAGCGGCAGTCGAGGTAGTTATCCGCATCGGCGAATCGCGCGACACCGACAGCAACTGTCCGGTCCGCATCCGCATCCGCAGGCCGGCAGCCGGCAGCGACGCGGCGCCCTTTCTCTCGCTTTCAATCACGAGGTGCGTTTCCGGCCGCATGATCATCGAGTGGCCGCTGACCACGAACACTATTTCGCTGTCTTTTCCGGTCTCGACTGTGTCACCAGGACGCACTAGTGTCTGCAGGGTCGCGGCCTTCCCGTTGACCAAGGCAGTGCCCGCGATGCGGTAGATGGACTGCCCCGGAGGGAGCTGCGTCGGCCTTCTGCCGAATAACTGGGCATGGGCATTACCTGTCGGAAAGCTCGTAGCAATCAGCCCGACTGTCAGCGCTTCCACCAGCAGGCGGCGGCGCGGATCGTCAATTTTGTCAAAGCGATTCATGAGTGCTCCTGGATTTTCTGGCTTGGACAGGCCCGCTACTCGTTTTTCCAGCACAACAATGACGCCGGAAAGTATAACAAATATCTCACGGCCAATGATGGAAACTGGTTCATGGTCAGATTTTGAGCGTGTCTGCTGATCCTGGCGCAGCAAAATACCTCCAATGGACATCTCCCATGGACGGGCGTTAGCTTGCCGCAAGAATCGGGTCGCGCGACACGATCCGCCGCCGTATGCTGTCGATCATGACCGGCAGCACCACCCATCACGACTACAACCGCATCGCGCAAGCCATCGCTTGGCTGCATGCGCATGCGGAATCGCAGCCCGATCTCGCCCGCGTCGCGCGCCACGTGGGCTTGAGCGAGAATCATATTCAGCGGTTGTTCACGCGCTGGGCCGGTGTCAGCCCCAAGCGCTTCCTGCAATGCCTGACGCTGGAAGACGCCCGCCGGCGGCTGGCCGTGACGCGCAGCACGCTGGATCTCGCCGCGGCCGTCGGGCTATCAGGCGGCGGACGTCTGCATGATCTGTTCGTGACGCTCGACGCCCTGTCACCGGGCGAAGCGCGGCTGGGCGGCGCCGGACTCGACATCCGTTACGGCATCCATGACACCCGTTTCGGACCGGCATTGATTGCTGTCACCGCTCGCGGCGTCTGCGCGCTGCATTTCGTCGATGATCAAAACGCTGCGCCGGAGCACCTGCGCGCGGCCTGGCCGAAGGCACGGGTGTTGCACGACCCGTCAGCCACCGTGGCCGTTGCGCAGCGCATGTTCGCGCCGCTCGCCCGCGATACCGGGCAGCCGCTGGCCGTGCTGGTCAAGGGCACGAATTTCCAGATTCAAGTGTGGCGGGCGCTGCTGGCGCTGCCTGCCGGTGCAGTGACGACGTACGGCGACCTGGCCGGTGCGCTGAATGTTCCGGATGCCGCGCGCGCCGTCGGCGCTGCGGTCGGCGCCAATGCACTGGCCTGCCTGATTCCCTGCCATCGCGTGATCCGCGCTACCGGCGCGCTGAGCGGCTATCGCTGGGGCGCTGAACGCAAAGCAGCCATGCTGGCCTGGGAGGCCGCGCAGTCAAAATAATCAGCAATTTTTAAACGTGCCAGCCTTCAATCGCCGGCTCTCGCGGCGTGAGCCATGTTTTCACTACGTTGATTTCGATCCCTGTTTCGTGATCTTCCGAACGTCTGCTATCGAAAACGGACGTTGGCCGAACACCTGCTTGTAATCTTATGAGGATGACTTCCGCTTCGTGCCATGGGTCCGTTTAGTCGTTAACCAAGTAGTGCATCTCAAGTTTTGTGCCCATGCGAACGCCCGGCATTTTTTGTATCTACCGTTGGCTTATTCAATTGATCCAGGGAGTTTCCCGCCAGAGATGGCTCAGGCGGCAACGCGATCTTTTGGTCAATGCTGAACTGGTAGTCGCGGAACACATGCTCCGCGCTTAGCAACTGATAAGTGCCGTCAGTCAGGCGTCGCGTGGTGTCCTTGAGGCGGTAAGTGTTATGCCCGCAGGTCCAGCAGTCGAAGTTGCGCATGGCGGTGCACAGGCAGGTCTTGTCCATCACCGAGACATTCTTCGCGCCCGGGTGGGCCGCCACCTCGCGGTTGTAGGCCGTGATGTAGGCACAATTGCCCGAGCCGTCGAGCAGGTAACCGTAAGCCTCGCAGTTGGGCCGGATCCCGTTGCCGATCGCCGGGCTGCCTTTCAGCATGCGCATCGGGTAGCCG
>JANNHN010000314.1:0-4260 GCA_031404395.1 Betaproteobacteria bacterium | reverse complement strand
GCGAGCCGGTCAAGATTGAACAGCACTGAGGATTTGTTGGAGTTGGCGACGTTGAATTTGTAGCGCTTGAGCTTGCCGCTGACGAAATTCGTCTCGTAGCGCCGGTCCGAGACCGTCTCGATCATGGCGTCGGAGATGTGGCCGATGCCGCCCAGGCGCGCAGCCTCGAGTGCAAGCTCTGCCGTCGAGATGTCCACTCCCATCCCGCCAACCATGATCGGCACCAATTCCTGTTTGCCGAAACGGAGGCGAAAATCATCTACACATTTCATCGCTATCATTCGCTCAACTCCGGTAATTACCACGAACTTTCGCGCAGGCGATGATAGTACGCCTCCGGGAGGCGTAGCATATAGCAGAAACACGAATTACTGCGGCTCCATGATGAGCGGCCAGCCTCTCTTGAGGCCAAGCCGCATGAAAGAAGACACAGACTTCGCTGCGGTGGGGTTTTTGTTTGTATCGTGCATGTCTGCTTTGGGTTGTGGAAGCTGCCGTTCGCAGGCACCACAAACCGTAATACGGCCTGCTTCTGATGCATTGAATCGCTGCGATTTCAAGCAGATTGGCTGTCAAGCTATCGGTAGCAGCGACTGCAATCCGGTTTCAACGGCAATGCGTTTCAGGTCGGCGATAGTGTCGTCCGGAAACCGGATGCCCTCTGCGCGGCAGCGCACATCATGGCGCGCTTCCATCTCGCCCGGATAAAACACTTCTTCGAAACCCTTGGCGAGCGGCACCGACTTGATCTCGGCCACCCACTGCTCCATGCGCGCATTGAATTCCGCAAGCGGTTGCATCGCCGCGATATTGATCGCCACCATGAAATGCCCGCAGTTGCTCTTCTCCGCGGTTTTGTACGGGCTGTGTACCGCCGACAGGAAACCGCTGCCGGTCAGCACGCCGGAGAGCATATCGACCATCGCCGCAATGGCATAACCCTTGTGCTCCGCCATCGGCAGGATGATGCCGTCGATGGCAGCCTGCGGGTCGGTGGTGGGTTCGCCATCGGCGGTAATCGCCCAGCCCAGCGGAATCGGCAGCCGCTTGTTGCGCGCGAGATAAATTTTGCCGCGCGCCACACCGGTGTTCGCCATGTCGACCACAAACGGCGCATGGCGCCCGGCCGGCGCGGCCACCGACCACGGGTTGGTGCCGACGATTTTTTTGCGGCCGCCCCACGGCGCCATCGCCGGCCCGCCGTTGGAGGTCAGCAGCATCACGCAACCGGCGCGCGCGCCCATCAGCGTGTAATACATGCAGGTGCCGAAATGGTTGGACATGCGCACCCCTACGGCGCCCACGCCGTGCGCTTTCGCGCGCCTGATCGCTTCTTCCGCCGCGAGTTTCGCCAGCACATGACCGACGCCGTCGTGGCCGTCGATCACCGCCAGCGCGCCGGCATCGACGACGAACTCCGGCGTCGTCACCGGATTCATCACCTTGTGGCGCAACCGGTCCAGGTACCAGCCCAGGCGCAGCACGCCGTGGGACTGGTGGCCCCACAGGTCGGCCTGCACCAGCGTGTCGGCGATGAGCCGCGCATCGGCCTCCGGCACCCCCTGTCCGGCATAGACGGCGGTGGCGAATTCGATCAGTTTTTGTGCGGCGACCGGCGCAGCAGGCATCGGCAAGTCTTTCCTGAAGATACTAATGTGAGCGGGTAAGCAACCGCATCCCGCGATCCAGTCCGTCGATGGTCAGCGGAAACATGCGGTCGCTCATCAACTGGCGGGTGATGGCGATCGACTCGTGATAGTTCCACACCGCTTCCGGCTGCGGGTTGAGCCAGATCGCGCGGGAATACACCTGCAACGTGCGCTGCAGCCACACCGCGCCCGCCTCCTCGTTGCTGTGCTCGACGCTGCCGCCGGGGTAGGTGATTTCGTACGGGCTCATGGTCGCATCACCCACAAAAATTACTTTGTAATCATGAGGATACGTATGCAGCACGTCCCAGGTCGCCATGCGCTCGGTAGCGCGGCGGCGGTTGTCTTTCCACACCCGCTCGTAGAGAAAATTGTGAAAATAGAAATATTCCAGGTGCTTGAACTCGGTGCGCGTCGCCGAGAACAACTGCTCGCAGACGCGGATGTGATCGTCCATCGAACCACCGATATCGAGGAATAGCAGCACTTTCACCGCGTTGTGCCGCTCAGGTACCATTTTCAGATCCAACCAGCCGGCATTTTTCGCGGTAGAGCGGATGGTGTCCTCCATGTCCAGTTCTTCAGGTGCCCCGGTGCGCGCGAACTTGCGCAGCTTGCGCAGCGCCACCTTGATGTTGCGCGTGCCCAGCTCCACGCTGTCATCGAGATTCTTGAACTCGCGCTGATCCCACACTTTCACCGCGCGGCGGTGGCGCGACTCATGCTGGCCGATGCGGATGCCTTCCGGGTTGTAGCCGTAGGCGCCGAAGGGGCTGGTGCCGCCAGTACCAATCCACTTGCTGCCGCCCTGATGCCGCCCCTTTTGTTCTTCCAGCCGTTTTTTCAGCGTCTCCATCAACTGCTCCCAGCCGCCCAGCGACTGGATCAGTTTTTTCTCCTCCTCGGTCAGGTTTTTTTCAATCAGCTTGCGCAGCCATTCTTCCGGAATCACCGCGGCGGCGGCATCGATGCCGACCACGCCCGTGAAATAAGCGGCGAATAACAGGTCATATCGGTCGAAGAACATCTCGTCCATGACCACGCAGGTGCGTGCCAGAAAATAAAAATCCTCGACGCTGCCGAAAGCGACCTGCTTTTCCAGCGCCGCGATCAGCATCAGGAATTCCTTGATGGAAGCCGGCACGCCGCCCTGGCGCAGTTTGAGGAAAAATTCGATCAACATTTCAAGACGTGATTAAGTGATTGGGTGATTAGGGAAACTCTGAATTACCTATCCGATAAGTCATCGTAACGGGGATGTTGTACGTTAAGCAACGAAGATGACAAGGAGAGGAAAAATGAGGCAGGAGTCTTTTTCGATGACCGGCTACTTTGACAAAGGCAAGAAGACCAAGCGCGAGCGGTTTCTGGGCGAGATGGAGCAGGTGTTGCCGTGGGTCCGGTTGTTGGCGCTGATTGAGCCGCATTATCCGAGAGGCAGCTCTGCGGGCGGTCGTCCGCCGCTGCCGCTGGAGCGGATGTTTCGCATCTACTGCCTTCAGCAATGGTACAACCTGTCCGATCCGGGGGCCGAGGAAGCGCTCTACGACTCGATCACGATGCGTCAGTTCGCGGGCGTGCGTACTGACGAAGACGTGATCCCGGATGAGACGTCGATTCTGAATTTTCGCCGGCTGCTGGAAAAACATCATCTCACTGAACGGCTGCTGACCGAGATTAACGCGCATTTGTGCGAGCGCGGATTGTTGTTGGGCAAGGGCACGATTGTTGATGCAACCATTATCAATGCGCCGTCTTCGACGAAGAATGCGAAGAAGAAGCGCGACCCGCAGATGCATCAGACGCGCAAGGGCAAGCAGTGGTATTTCGGCATGAAGGTGCATACCGGGACGGACACGGAATCCGGGCTGGTGCATACGGTCGTGGGCACGGCGGCGAACGTGGCGGATATCAACGTGCTGGGGGAATTGCTGCACGGGGGCGAGCAGAGCCTGCACGGCGATTCGGCCTACCACTCCAGGGAACTCAAGGCGCAGGCTGAGGCCAACGGACTTGAATTCAACGTCAACCAGCGCGGAACGAAGAGCAGGCCATTGACCAAGGCGCAGCGAGCGCGGAACCGGCGTCTGTCGCGCGTGCGCGCAACGGTCGAGCATCCGTTCCTGGTGGTCAAGCGCCTGTGGGGGCATGCGAAGGTGCGTTACCGGGGGATCAAGAAGAATCTGGCGCAAATGTATGCGCTGTTCGCGCTGGCCAATGTGTTCCGGGTGCGACGGCAGTTGATGATGACGTAGGGCAGGCGCCCATGAATCGCAAAACACGGTCAATAGGACTCAATGGATGGCGAAATCGGGATCGTCTATCACCAAAATCGCGATAATCAATTTGATTTCCGCGGTTAGCGTATTGAACAATGGAATTTCAGAGCTTCCTTAGTCGAGAACTGCGGCAAATTATTGAATCGTTAAGTGACTGGGCATCGAACGACTCCGATGTACTGCATGTTTGGGTATACGGAAGTCACGCGAAGGGGCAGGCAACGCCAGGAAGCGATCTCGACGTCGCTGTGGAAGTCATCGTCAGAGATGGTGAGACAAGCGATGATGTCTTTGACTGTTCAGCAGAGGAATGGCGGTCTCAACTTGCCACG
>JANNHN010000313.1:0-5136 GCA_031404395.1 Betaproteobacteria bacterium | reverse complement strand
AAGCCGCGCCCCGGCTACGATTTCTGGGTGGCCTATGACGGTCACGGGCGGCTGAACGACCCGTTGCTCAACGAGAACGGCCGGTATGTGCAGCATCAGGGCTACATTACCGACATCATGAACACCATGGCGGTGGACTGGATCAAGCGTAAGCACGACAAACCGTGGTCGCTGTGGTTTGCGCACAAGGCGGTGCATCCCGATGCCGAGCAGGCGGCTGACGGCACATTCAAAATGGACGGCTACCGGCCGGCAAAGCGCCACGAAAATCTCTATCGGGGCTGCGTGTTCCCGAAAAAACCCAACATGCAGCAGCCTGCCGAGTTTCTCAAACACAAACCGGTGTGGGCCGAAGCTGTGGAATTGCGCAAGAGCGCAGCCTCCAAAGTCATGCACGACGCCATCCATTCCGGCAAGCAGGAAGAAATCCGTCTGCGCGCGGCGATGATGGCCGCGGTGGATGAAGGTGTCGGCATGATCCTCAAAACGCTGGAGGAGACCGGTGAACTCGACAACACGGTGATTCTGTTCCTCGGCGACAACGGTTATTTCTTCGGCGAACACGGCATCGGGCCGGAGCGGCGCTTTGCCTACGAAGAAGGCATCCGTTCGCCGTTGACCATCCGCTGGCCGAAATCCATCAAGCCCGGATCGCGTATCCATGACCTGGTGATCCTGCAGGATCTCGCGCCGACACTGATCGATATCGCCGGCGGCAAACCCGGCGTGCATATCCAGGGCTGCTCGCTGCTGCCGTTGCTCAAGGGTAAGCGAACTACTGGCTGGCGCAAATCGGTATTCGTCGAATACTGGGCCGAGAACGCCTATCCATGGCTGGTGAACATGACCTACAAGGCGGTGCGCACCGACCGCTACAAGTACATTCACTGGGTCAACCGTGCACGCAACGGCGAACTCGACGAACTGTATGACCTTGAAAAGGATCCGTACGAAATGGTCAATGTGGCGAAACGTCCGGCATACCGGGGGGTGCGGGAAAAAATGCACCGGGAGCTGCGCAAGCTGACGGCAGACGCGCTGGGAATGTAGTGCTGTTTCGGCTTGCCGCACCCCGGAGCGTGGGGTATCGTGAACCGGAGCAGGGTTGCGTTGTTATCCGATAAAATCAGATCGTGAGGAGAAGTTGATGAACACAGCAAGACTGATCGCCGCGGCGTGCCTGCTGGCCGCCGCCACCGCAATGGCCGCAGACGCCTATCCGACCAGGCCGGTGCGCATCATCGTGCCGTTTTCGCCGGGCGGCGCGACCGACATCGTGGCGCGACTGGTGGCGCAGAAACTCACCGAAATCTGGGGCCAGACCTTGGTGGTTGACAACCGTGCGGGCGCCGGCGGCAACATCGGTGGCGACATCGCGGCCAAGGCCAATCCCGATGGCTACACGCTGTTCATGACCTCCGGCTCCATTGTCACCGCCAACCAGCACATGTACGCGAAGATGCCCTTCAGTCCGGAAAAGGATCTGGTCGCAGTAACCAACGTCGCCAACGGCCCGCAGGTCATCGTCGTTCACCCGAGCAATCCGGCAAAGAGCCTGAAGGAGTTTATTGCGCTGACCAAAGCCAAGCCGAAGTCGATGACTTTTGGTTCGGCGGGCATGGGTACACAAACTCATCTCGCCGCAGAAAATTTCATTTACACCGCGGGCATCGATGTGACGCATGTGCCGTACAAAGGCGAAGGTCCGGCGGTCACCGACCTGGTCGGCGGACAAATCCAGTTCGTCACGCCCAACATGTCGGCGGCGATTGCTTTCATCAATACGGGAAAGCTGCGCGCGCTGGGCGTCACCAGCAAGGCACGCTCGGCGCAACTGCCCAACGTACCGGCGGTTGCCGAGACGCTGCCGGGTTTCGAGAACCTCGGCTGGTTCGGCTTCATGGTGCCGACGGGCACACCGAAGGCGGTCATTGCCAAGGTGCATGCTGATACCGTCAAGGTGCTGGGCAGTCCCGATTTGATCAAGCGTTTCACCGAGATCGGCATGGCGCCGGTGGGCAACAGCTCGCAGGATTTTGCCAGGGACATCAAGGCGGAGTCGGCGCATTGGGCGAAAATCATCAAGGAACGCAAGCTGCAGGTGAAGTAGCGGCAAATCCCTGAGCCGTCGCCGGGGCACAACGCCCCGGGGATCGCGCCAGGTTTTTCATACAGGCAAAGGTGTTGCGTGAAGGTTGATCCCAAACAGGTTGAAGAAGCGTGCAAGGAGCTCTATATCCGCGCGCTCAAAATGCTGCCACCCGATATCAAGCAGGGTTTTCAGCAATTGGATAAACGCGAAACCAACGCCACCGGCAAGGCGATTCTCGGCACCATGATCCGCAACATTACGGTGGCCGAGGACACCAACAATCTTTTGTGTCAGGACACCGGCATTCCGATTTACAACGTCAGCATCGGCAATAACGTCGTCATGGACGGTTATGCATTGAAGCAGGCCATCATCAAGGGCTGCGAGCGCGCGACCAAAGAGCATCCATTACGCTCGTCGGTGGTGCATCCGACCACCCGCAAGAACGAACACACCTCCTGTGGCCGGCAGATTCCCGTGATCAACATCGACTTCGTGCCGGAGGCGGACACGCTGGCGATTGAAATGATCCCGAAGGGCTCCGGCTCTGAAAACAACTCCTGGCTGAAAATGGCGATACCCGCCGAAGGCATTGCTGCCATCAAGACCTTCGTCATCGATTGCGTGCTGGAGGCCGGCGGCAAGAGCTGTCCCCCGGTGATCGTCGGCGTCGGCGTCGGCGGCACTGCCGATCTGTGTGTGCATCTGTCGAAAGTGGCGGCGACGCGGCCGCTTGGCAGTGTCTGCGAGGACCCCGAAGGCGCGAAGCTTGAAGCGGAACTGAGCAAGGTCGTCAACCAGCTGGGCGTTGGTGCGCAGGGACTGGGCGGCGACTCGACTGCATTCGCGGTGCATGTCGAAACCGCAGCCACCCATATCACCATGAACCCGGTCGCGGTCAACATGCAGTGCCACTCGGCGCGGCGCGCGCGCGCGACGTTCACGCCACAGGGTCTGACCTACGGCTTCTAGTGAATGGTGAATGGTAAATCGTGAATCGTGAGCACGGTACAGCAAGGAAGCTGATGCTTTTGATTCTGGCCATTCACCGTTTACGATTCACTATTTACGGATTTTAAAAATGGCGCATTATGAACTTCACATGCCGGTGACCGAGGCGCAGGTGCGCCAGATTCGCATCAACGACACCGTCACGCTGCACGACACGCTCTACGGCATTCGCGACGCCACGCAGATCCACATGTTCGATCATGGCCGCAAGACGCGCTTCGACATGAAAGGCCATGCCGTCATCCACACCGCGCCCAACGTCAAGTGGGTGGGTGAGACCAAAGAGCACCCGTCGGGTTACGCGCCGATCTGCGTCGGCACCACGACCAGCGCGCGCATGGAACGCTTCACACGGCCGCTGATGGAGCAGTATGGCGTGCGCATCGTTATCGGCAAGGGTGGACTGTTTGCGTCTTCCGCAAAAGCCTTCAGCGATCTGGGCGGTGTCTATCTCGCCATCATCGGCGGCACCGCGGCGCTGGAGACCACCTGGATCGAGCAGATCGAGGAAGTCGATCTCGACGACCTCAATCCCGAATCGCTGTGGAAGTTCCGCATCAAGGGTTTCGGCCCGCTGCTGGTGGCGATGGACTCGCACGGCGACAGTCTTTATACGGTGGTCAATGCGGCGGCAAAAGACAAACGTGCCGGCGTGCTGGCCGCGCTGGGTGTGAAAAGCTGAACGGCAAAACCTTCTAGCCACAGAGGATCTCGATACCCCCTTGAGGGGTACACAGAGAACAACAAAAACAATGCCCATCGTAAAAAATTACGCAACATATTGTTTTTATTTTATATTTTTATCCTGTGCGCTCACTGCTGTGCTCTGAATATTGAGGGGTTTTCCTCTGTGCTCTCTGTGTCCTCTGTGGCAAAGCTTTTGAACTGATTATGCAAACCATAAAAACCGACATCCTGATCCTCGGTTCCGGCGGCGCCGGCCTGTTCGCGGCGTTGCACGCGCACCAGCACAATCCCGAATTGTCGATCACCGTGGCGGTGAAAGGACTGTTCGGCAAGACCGGCTGCACGCGCATGGTGCAGGGCGGCTACAACGTTGCGCTGGCCGCGGGGGACTCCGTCGAACGCCATTTCATGGACACCATCGAAGGCGGCAAGTGGCTGCCCGATCAGGATCTCGCCTGGACGCTGGTTGAAACCGCAGTCGAACGCATCCACGAACTGGAGAACGAACTCGGCTGTTTCTTTGACCGCAATCCCGACGGCACCATTCACCAGAAAGCATTTGCCGGGCAGACCTTCGACCGCACCGTGCACAAGGGCGACCTGACCGGCATCGAGATCATCAACCGCCTTGCCGAACAGGTATGGGCGCGCGGCATCCACCGGCTCGAAGAACACCGCGCTGTTGAGTTCATCAAAAGCAGATCCGGCGACGCGATTTCCGGTGTGGTGATGATCGACATGCGCAGCGGCGAATTCGTGTTCGTGCAGGCGCAGGCCGTACTGCTCGCGACCGGCGGCGGGCCGACCATGTACAAATACCACACGCCGAGCGGTGACAAGAGTTGCGACGGCATGGCGATGGCGCTGCGCGGCGGACTCATGCTGCGCGACATGGAAATGGTGCAGTTCCACCCGACCGGGCTGATTGCCGGCACCGACACCCGCATCACCGGCACCATTATCGAAGAGGGTCTGCGCGGCGCCGGCGGACAACTGCTCAACGGCGCTGGCGAGCGTTTCATGCACCACTACGACCCGCGCAACGAACGCGCGACGCGCGACATCGTCAGTCGCGGCATGTACGAGGAAATGCGTGCCGGCCGCGTCAACAGACACGGCGGCCTCTACATCACCATGCGCCACCTCGATCCGGTGATGGTGCGCCGTGAGTTCAAAGGCATGGTCGAGCGTTGCGCCGACTGCGGTTTCGATCTGGTCGGCGGGCTGGTCGATGTGGTGCCCACCGCGCATTACATGATGGGCGGCGTGGCTTTTAAAACAGACTGCACGACTGATCTGCCCGGCCTGTTCGTTGCCGGTGAGGATTCCGGCGGCGTGCATGGTGC
>JANNHN010000312.1:0-3475 GCA_031404395.1 Betaproteobacteria bacterium | reverse complement strand
GCGGTCATCTGGGTTACCGACATGCGCGCGAAAGCGCAGATGGACGAAGCGTGGATCGCCTGGGCTGATCCGCAAAATCTGCCGGCGCGCGCCTGCGTCGAAGCCCGCCTCGGCACACCGGACACGCTGGTTGAAATCATGGTGCAGGCGGCAAAATAGCCAGGCAGCCAGGCACGCCGCCTGCCGCAACATCACTCCCGGGCGGCGCGAGCCTTTGATTTGATCTCGATACCGGCCCAGCGCGCGAGGTCGCGGTGGATGCGGCCGACGCGTTCGGTTTGGCCTTTGGCCGGAAACCGTTCGTAAAAACCATCGCCCTTGAACTGACTGCGCTGTTCCGACCACGGCGCCAGACGATCCTCCCAACGCTTGACGCGGCCCTGCGCCGGCTCGGCATCCGTGCGCGCCAGATCGGCGCATACCCTGATCATCGCCTTCAGCGCGACCGGCCTGGTAATCTGGTAGGCATCATGCCCCCAGGCATCACCCCACACTTTATGCGCCGCTTTCAGAAAATCACGGATGATTTCGTAGTAGCGCTCGCTTTCGCGATACAGATTGCTGGTGCGGCTGATCTTGCGCCAATCGGTACTGATCCAGCGATGCAACTCGTTGAACAACTCCGCCTGCAGTATCCATTTGTCCTTCTGGCTGCGGCCGCCGAGCCGGTTGATGCGGTAGCGCAGCGGACTGTCGCCTTCGGTGTAGAGATCCTCAACCAGACGCGCGGCAAAACGTTTGTCCGGATCGGCCCACGATACCCGCTCATACAGATCCACCAGATGGCTTTTGTTGATACGCGTGGGCGTTGAATTGATAATGACGAACATCTCAGCGGCAAAATCCTCGCTGCGCCCGTCGAAAATCACGCAGGGCACATTGATCGAAGCCGCTTCCGCCGGGTGCTCATGCAGATAGAACTTCAGCGCCGCCAGCCGATGCTGTCCGTCGATAATCAGGTACTTGGCACTCGGTTCGGCGAGGTGCCCCACGGACTCCTGCCCGGACAGCGCAGTGAAACGCAACTCGTCCGATGTGAACAGCAGAACTGTACCGGGGATCGGCGGCTGACTGACCGCCATTTCATAAAAATTGCGCAGTTGCCGCACTTTGGACTTGGACATCTGCCGCTGGAACGCCTCATCGGTATGCTCGACGCGGGCAATGAATTGTGCGATTTCATCGTGCTGCGGCAGGTTCTGTGGCGTGATCTCTTCACCTTCCCCATAAAAGCGGCTGATGAAGCGCACCCGCTCCAAGACTTCCTTGGCCGGATAGCTCGCAAAATAGAACACGCTGTCTTTTTGTCTGATGCGCGTTGCCAGCATGGTGCCTGATCCCCTTGTTGTCGTAAGTACTTGGCGCGCCGCGGAAATTCCGTTGTTCGCGAGGGTACTTGATGGATTTTGGGTGCCATTCTAGCGTTCGATGACAGGCAAAAGCGAGACTGACGCGCCTCGAAAAGGGAAAAAACAAAAATAACTTAATTAAATCAATTGGTTAAATTAAAAATAGCGCCGTCAGACTTGGTGCGGATTTTGCCAGACGCGACAATATCCGACAGGGTGGAACCGTCAGTCTGGCGCAAACAGGGGGCGAGGCCGATATACACCGGCCCCGCGCCTGATGTCCTGCGTTTTACGTACTGCGACTTACAGTTTGTGCTGCGGCTTGGCGCCGTGACGCGCTTTACGTGCCGCTGCCAGTTCATCCCGCGACACCTGGCCATCCTGGTTGGCATCGATCGCGTCGAAGCGACGGGCCAGCATGGGCATGCCTTTTTCGGCCTCAACGCGCGACAACGTGCCGCCGCCATCAGCATCCGCCTGCCTGAAGCGCTCGTCCCTGCGCACCCGGCGCTCCTGTTCGCATTTCGCCGGATCGGCCCGGCATTGCGCGCGGCGCTGCTCCATGCGCGCCTTCATCTCTTTGCACTTTTCCGGATTCTGCGCACACATCTTTTCACGCCGCGCCTGCATTTCCATCCGGCATTTTTCCGGATCGGCTTTGCAGGCTGCACCTGTTGCGCCGTGGTGGCCGTAAGGCGGCCTGGCGCTGTCATTTGCAATGGTTGCGCCCGGCGCTCCTTCCGCAGCAAAAACCGGCAATGCCAGCGCAGCCGATAAAAACAGCAATTTGCTGATGTTCATGATTTGTTCCTTTGCATGATGTGCAGATCAGCGATCGCGGCGGGGTTTGTAAATCTCCCGCCGCGCCTTGTCCAGATCACGATGCAATTCACGGCGCTCGGACTCGGACAGCCGCTGCTGGCGCTCGCGGTGCTCGTCGCGACGCTCGAAACGTTGCTCCCGGCCGGCCTCCCGCTGGCGCTGCGGCCTTTGCTCGTAGCGGTCAGGTTGCCCCTGAGCCATGCGCAGGTCGCCCCATGGCCCTGCAGCAACCGGGCCGCCGCCCAGCAGTGCCGTTGCCATCAGGATTCCCAGCCAGATTCTCATGTACTGCACTCCTTCATCTCAACTCTTTCACTGCAATCCACTGCGTTTACCTCCCGATTCGCCGCTCAGCAGCGCCGGGTTATACGTCCCAACCCCATCTTCAGCGCGCCCTGTAAACAGAATGTTTCCACATCCTGCCATTGTGTAACCATCTGTTGCACGGTTCTTTGGGCATTATTCCCCGCCAGCCCCGTATTCACGGGAATCATGCTACGCGCCCCGCCCATGGGCGGCAGCGGACAATTTGTAAGAGATTGTTTCAAAGCCGTGGCCTGACGGCCCCGAACTGGGTACGATTGCGCCATGGCACAGACAAAAACCCGAATTCTGGTCGTCGATGACGATGCGCGGCTGCGCGAGTTGCTCAACCGCTACCTCAACGAGCAGGGCTACACGGTGCGTGTGGTTGCCGATGCCGTCGAAATGAACCGCCAGCTTGCCCGCGAACGCTACGACCTGATGATTCTCGACCTGATGCTGCCCGGCGAGGACGGCCTGTCGATCTGCCGGCGACTGCGCGGCGGCGGCGAAATGATGCCGATCATCATGCTCACCGCCAAGGGAGACGACGTCGATCGTATTGTCGGCCTGGAAATAGGTGCCGACGATTACATGCCCAAACCTTTCAATCCGCGCGAACTGGTAGCGCGCATCCAGGCGGTGCTGCGCCGCCAGCCGCCAGCCGCGCCGCCCGGCGCGCCCGGCGCCGCCGCGCATATTATCGAGTTCGGCGAATTCCGGCTGAATCTGGGCACGCGCACACTGACCCGCGCCGGCGCCGACAGCGCATTGACCACCGGCGAGTTCGCGCTGCTGAAAGTGCTGGTCGAACATCCGCGCACGCCGCTGTCGCGCGACAAATTGATGGAACTGGCGCGCGGCCGCGAATTCGGCGCCTTCGACCGTTCCATCGACGTACAGGTGTCGCGGCTGCGCAAAATCATCGAACCGGATGTCGCGAAACCGGCGTTTATCCAGACCGTGTGGGGTTTCGGCTACGTCTTTATTCCCGACGGCAA
>JANNHN010000311.1:0-3685 GCA_031404395.1 Betaproteobacteria bacterium | reverse complement strand
GCCGTCACCGCCGGCGCACCGCCCTTGTACGGCACATGCAGCGCCTTGGCGCCGGCGGCATTGATCAGCCACTCGGTGGCCATGTGATTCACAGAACCCGTGCCCGGCGAACCGAAGGTCAGTTGCCCCGGCTTGGCCCTGGCGCCGGCGATCAGGTCTTTCAGGTTGTTGAACGGAGACTGCGAATTCACCACCACCAGCATCGGCGCATCGCTGATCATGATGATCGGCGTGAAATCACGATCAAAGTCATACGGCGTGGCTTTGAACAGCAGCGGTGTCACCGAGAACTCGCCGGTATGCGCCGACAGCAGTGTGTAGCCGTCAGCCGTTGCGCGCGCGGTGGTGCCGACCGCAATGAAACCGTTGGCGCCCGGCCGGTTATCGACGACGAACTGCCAGCCCAGGGTTTCCGTGATCTTGTTGGTGAGAATGCGCGTGGAGGTATCGACCACGCCGCCCGGGGCGAACGGCACCAGTACGCGGATGGGCTTGGTCGGGTATTTGTTGTCGGCGGCTTGCGCTGCGGTAGCGAAGGCAATTGCCATAATGACAGCGATCAGGGTGCGTATCATACAATATCCTTTATATTCAACAACTTATTTAAATTCTTATTTGAACAATTCTTGCCACTTGGTTTTTACTTTGTCCTGCAGTTCTTTGCTGGCCTCAGCCACCGCCGGGAATTCATGCAAGTGGTCGTACGGCCGGCAGGCGTCGATGATGGCCTTCGAGCTGTACGGCGCGTTGTAGCGGTAGGCGACAAACATCGGGTCGTTTTTCGAACCCATGCCGCGTTTGATGATGTCGATGTCGATCTCGGGGTCGGTGCGCGTGGCCACCGCCCACATCACTTCCTGCAGGTTGGACGGATCAATGTCCTCATCGACCACCACCGTGTAGCGCGACATATAAGCACCGACGCCGCACTGGTTAAGGATATGCCCGGCCTGGCGCGCGTGGCCGGCGTAGCGTTGTTTGATCGCCACCACATTGAACATGCGCGCGCCGCCGATTTCATGCGCCCACACGCTGTGTACATCGGGCACGCCCGCGGCGAGCAGCGCATCGAACAGCAATGCCGAGCGCATCACCGCCTTGGAATACGAATAATCGTTGGGCGGCTTGGCCGGCGGACTGCCGACGATGATCGGGTCGTTGCGGTAAACCACGCGTTCAATAGTCACCACCGGGGCAGTACCTGCCTTGCCGGGGTAATAACCGTGGAATTCGCCGAACGGGCCTTCTGTCCTGACGTCACCCGGATGGCAATACCCTTCGAGCACGATTTCCGCGCCGGCCGGAATCGGCAATCCGGTCAGTGCGCCGTGCACCACCGCCACCGGCTCACCGAGGATGGCGCCGATATAGTTGTATTCACACATGCCGAACGGCACTTCGATGCCGGAGATCAGGTAGCCCAGCGGGTCGCAGCCGATCACGATGGCCACCGGGAACGGCTTGCCCGCTTTCATGTACTTGTCGTACTGAATGGCGCCGTGTTTGCCGGGAATCATGTCGAGGCCGACGTGGTTTTTGTCGTGCGCCTGCACGCGGTAGGTGCCGACATTGACCCAGTCGGTATCAAAATCTTTCGTCACTACGCAGCAGCCGGTGCCGATGTACGGCCCGCCGTCCAGCTCGTGCCACAGCGGAGACGGAAAAATATGGATATCGACGTCCTTGCCCGACTGGACGTTCTCCAGCACCGCGCCGGCTTCTACGACCACCGGTTCGTATTGGGGCGCATCAGCCTGCCAGCCCTTGGGCCGCCCGCGCAGTTGCTGCACTAAGTCGTGGTGATTGCGCTCGACCGGCAAACGCAGTATCGACGACAGCCGCGCCGGGCTCGCCGTGCTGCAGGTCAGCACGCGAAACCCCTTGCGATAGCCCTGTATCTCGTCAAACAGCAGCGCCGGCGCGCCATCAATCTTGACGTTGAGTTCACTGATCGCGCCCAGTTCCAGCTTCGCATCAGCGCCGCGCACGTCCTTCAGCTCGCCCAGCGACCGGGCGGTGTCCAGCCAGGCGCGCAGGTCGAGGGGATTGCCTGTGGTGGAGGGTTTCAAGAATTTTTCCCCGGTCACGACCACAAATCAGCGGTCATTCGAATGTACCAACATGAGCCCGAATGTTAACCCGTCAAACCAGGAAATAATGATGGGGGCAGGCGCCCTTTTCAGCGCGACTGCATTGCGGAGGCGACCTCAACGTATCGCAATCGGAGCAACTGTCGAGCCCGTGGCACCCTGAATCTTGAGCGGCTGGATCACGAAGGCGAACTCGTGGACACGCTTTGCCGCAAGCTCGTCGAGCTTCAGGTTCTCCAGCAAGTGGATGCCATGCACCACGAGCGCGATCTGATGCAGCGGCAGCGAAATCTGCGCATCGGGATTCGGCGAGACTTCCACCGGGCCGTTGTCCGAGCCCAGCAGCAGCGGGTCCTGCTTCACCAGCCATTCGGCAGCAGCCACCCCGACCCCCGGGTTGCTCTTCATGTAACGCGCGTTGTCCTTGCCCCACAGCCGGCCCCAGCCGGTGTTGATAAGCACGGCGTCGCCGGGACGCAGCGCCAGATTCTGCTTTTGCAGCGCCTGCTGCAGGTCCTGCACCGTGATCTCGTAGGCGTCGGGCAGAGTGTCCACGCCTTTCAGTCCGGCGACATCGATCAGCACGCCGCGCGTCATCAGCGTGCCGACTTTTTCGATGCCGAGTTTGGTAAACCCGGTGCGCGACGCGATCTCGCTGGTCTTGAAGCAGTTATACAGACTGTCCCCGTGGCTCTGGTGGGCAAAGCCGTCAAACTGCGTGCCCACCTGGCCGAGTTCGGTGACCACCAGTTCTTCGTTGCTGCCGCGCTGGTTCGATTGCGGATTCATGAACGTGCGCTTCGTGTGCAGATTGAACTGGCGGGTGCCCTGGATCGGCATGCCCGCTCTGAGCACATGACCGAGTTCGATCACTTCTCCGGCGCGGATCAGCTGTGCCGCGGCGAGCACCGATGCCGGCTTCATGTGGTTGGCCGAACCCCGCTCGTCGCCGGCGCCCCACTTTGAAGGGCAGCGTTCGCTCTCGGCGGGCGGCTTCCAGGTCTGGGCGCCAACGATGGGGGACGCCAGCATCAGGACGGCTGTCGAGGCGGTGATTGCGGCTGCGATGGTTTTCATGATCTCCTCCGTTGACAGGGATGGTTGCGCGGGCTACAACAAAAACATGAATTAAAACAATTGGTTATAATGAACACCAGGCGATCTCCGTCGCCACGATGCCACAAATAAAATCAAGACGGAACTGCTCAACCCTTACGTCTGACAGCCACGAGCCGCACCGCCTTGATGATCTCGGAGTATGCCGCACAGCGGCACAGATTGCCTGACAGATAGTGGCGAATCTCGTCCTCGGTCGGATCGGGATGCGCGGCCAGCAACTGCCGCGTCATCAGGATGAATCCCGGTGTGCAGAAACCGCACTGGAAAGCGCCGGTATCGATGAAGGCCTGCTGCACGTCATCGAGTTTTCCGTCGGGCGCATTGCTCTCTGCATTCTCCTCGATGGTGCGCACATCGGCGCCATCGACCAGCACGGCCAGCGTCAGACAACCGGATACCGCCGTGCCGTTGACGATTACCGTACAGCAGCCGCACAGTCCCTGCCCGCAACTCTCGCGCGCGCCGAACAGCGCCTG
>JANNHN010000310.1:0-2299 GCA_031404395.1 Betaproteobacteria bacterium | reverse complement strand
TCGCGTCGTAACCCAATTCACCGAGGATCGCGTCATTGTCCGCCCCCACCGGCCGCGGCGGCGTATCGGCACGCGGCCCGTTGTGCGCAAAGCTGAACGGCGACAGCGGCACCTTCAGCTCTTTTGCAAAACCCGTAGCCTCCGGCGGAAAGGCATGAAACAGACTGCGCGACGCGGTCTGCGCATCCGCCATGCATTCCGGAATGGTGCGCACCCGTCCTGCCGGTACGCCGGCTGAGTTCATCGCCGTCTCCCAATCGAATGCGGAACGCGCCATCAGTTTTTCCTGCATCAATGCGCGCAACGCCGGGATGTTGTCGCGCCGCGCCGCAGCGGTGGCGAATCGCGCATCCTCGTTCAGCGCCTGCAACCCCAGCACCTGCAGCATGCCCTGATACTGATGCTCTTCATTGATCGCGAACGCCAGCAGACCCTCGGCGGTATTGAATGTTGTTGAAGCCGGAGAACGGCTGGCTGCATCGTTGCCCGCCTGTCTGGGCGCAGCACCGGTATTCAGGTAAGCCGTCACCACGGAGGCCATCAGAATCAGGTTGGTATCCAGCATGGCCAGATCAATATACTGGCCCTTGCCGGTACGCTGGCGCTGAAACAATGCCGCTGATACCGCATAAGCCGCGGCCAGCCCGGTGGCGTAATCAATGATCGGCGGGCCGGCCTTGATCGGGCCGGTTTCCTCGGTGCCGGTCACGCTCATGAAACCCGACCACGCCTGAATCACGCTGTCATAGGCCGGGTGCTGCTGCTTGGGGCCGGTGCTGCCGTAGGCGGTGATCGACATGAACACGACCTCGGGATTGATCGCCTTGACTGCCTCATAACCAATGCCGCGTTTTTCAGCCGAGCCGCTGCGCAGATTCTGTACTACGACATCACACTCCGCGGCCAGCTTCAGGAAAATATCGCGACCTTCGGGCTTGTTGAGATCGAGCGACAGAAAACGTTTGTTCGAGGACTGGGTCATGAAACCCAGCGACATGCCTTGCTGGCCGAAGGTGGGATCGGCCTCGGTGCGCCAACGCACGGTTTCGCCCTTGCCCGGCGGCTCGATCTTGATCACCTCGGCGCCGAGCAGCGCCATCTGGTAGGCGCAGAACGGTCCTGCCAGCACACGCGTGAGATCCAATACTTTAATGCCGGCAAATGCCCGCTGGTCTTTTGCCATTTGGTCTGCTGCCATGATGCGCTCCGTCAAGGATCCGGAGCATCATAACAAGGCGCGCAGCCGCGCCGGGGCGTCAGTTCACATTGCGCCGCGAGATCGCTGCCGTGGTTTGGTTCAGACGCGACTTTTCAGCGGTAACGCGGGCCAGCAGTTCACGTACCTGCGGCACCGCCTCGCGCGCCGCTTCCTCGCCGGCGGCGAGGTTCGCAATCTTCTGCGAAAAATCGGTAATGCGGGTACGCACGGCCTCCGGGCGGATGACGATATCGGCCTTTTGCGCATCGACTGAGCTGCGCCACGATACATCCACGGCAATGACTATATCGGCGCCCATGTCGCGCGCCACCGACGCCGGCACGCGGCTGGCGACGCCGCCATCAACGTATTCGGTGCCTTTGATCTTCACCGGCCAGAACAACTTCGGCACGCTGGCGGAAGCACGCACCGCGACACCGGTATTGCCGCGGGTGAATATCGTCATGCGGCTGGTAGTGCGTTCTGCGGCGACCACGGCAAACGGTTTCTGCAACGCCTCGATCGGACGACCGCGCAGCGTGGCATTGATGTAATCCTGCAGGCGCCCACCCTCGATGTATCCCGGCCCGAACAGCGTGAAATCCAGCAGATCGCTGTCTTCGACGGCGAGCGCGGCAGCCTCCAGCGCCGCAGCCCGCATGCCCCCGGCATGCAACGCAGCGACTATCGCGCCGGAGCTGACGCCGACGATGACATCAGCCTCGATGCCGGCGGCTTCGAGTGCCTTGAGCACGCCCACCTGCGCAAACCCGCGCGATCCGCCGGCCCCCAGCACCAGGCCGATCACCGGGCGCGACGCCGCCACGCGCACCAGTGGCGCGGCATGGGGCGCGTCCATCGCCGTATAATTGGCGGGCACGGTGGCACAACCGGCGATGAGGCTGACTGCACCGATCACCAGCAGTTTGCGGATTTTTTGCATAAGGTCTGAGTCTGTAGTGACTGCCTGTCTCCGTCAAGGTTCCCGGCGCCCGCGCCAGAACCGCCTTCGGGCCTGTTAACAATCACCGCGTGAGATGCGTTGCGGCCAAATTGGTGCGTAAATTGCTGCGTAAGAGTTGCCATACCTCGGCAAACCCG
>JANNHN010000309.1:0-18689 GCA_031404395.1 Betaproteobacteria bacterium | reverse complement strand
CCCGGCGGAAACGGCACGATCCAGCGCACGGGGCGCGCCGGATACGCAGCCGCGCCCTGCGCGGCCGCATCACCCATCACCATCCCGGCGAGACCGGAGACCAGAACCGCGGCTGGCAAAATGTGTTTCATCGCTGCCTCTCCTCCATATTTTGGTTTTCACATCAATGCGACGGCATTACCGCGCACCGGGATCAAACGCGCTGCAATGCCTCCGGATTGACCATGTTCACCGGCTTGCCGGCGATAAATGCCAGGATCTGGTCGAAAATACTGCCGAACAGCCACTCATAACCATCGTGCTCGACATAGCCGATGTGCGGCGTGCACAAGGCGTTGTCGAGTTGCAACAGCGGATGCGCCGCATTCAGCACCGGCTCCTCCTCGAACACATCAATGGCCGCCATGCCGGGATGCCCGGCCCGCAGCGCCTGTTCGAGCGCACCCGGTGCGATCAGTCCCGCGCGACTGGTGTTGACCAGCAGCGCGGCCGGTTTCATCCGCGCGAGATCCGCCGCGGTGACGATGCCGCGCGTGGCGTCCACCAGCCGCATGTGCAGGGAAATCACATCGCATTGCTCAAAAAAATCCTCCTTGCTGCGCGCCGCTGCATGGCCGTCCTCACGCGCACGGGCGAGCGAGGATTCACGTGCCCATACCAGCACCTTCATGCCGAACGCCTTGCCGTAACCGGCGACCACCGCGCCAATCCGGCCGTAACCGTAGATCCCCAGCGTTTTTCCGCGCAGCCCGCGGCCCACTGTCGATTGCCAGCGACCCGCTTTCAACGCCGCGACTTCCTGCGGGATTTTGCGCATCGCCGCGATGATCAGGCCCCACGTCAATTCCGCTGTTGCATACGACGGTTTGCCCGGATGCAGATTGGCGCACAACAGGACACCCTGCCGGGTGCAGGCATCGACGTCGATATGCGGATAAACGCTGTGGTGGCTGATGAGCCTGAGCTTCGGCAATCGTTCAAGCAATGGTGCGCGCAACGGCGTACGCTCGCGAATGGGCACCAGCACCTCGACATCCCGCAGACGCTCAACGAGCGTATCGACATCCCTGGTGTGATCGTTCCAGATTTTGACATCGTGCCCCTGCAGCTTGCTGAAACAATCCAGTGTGCGGGCCGCGTCCTGATAGTCATCGAGTATGGCAATTTTCATGGTGCTGGTTACCTTGTAATATTACATAACTTATTGATTTTATTATATATTTTAATCAAGCCAGCCGCTGCTGCGTTGCTGCTGAACCACTTCATCCACAATTTCCGGCGCACGACCGGCGTAGGTCGTCGGGTCCAGCGCCGCCTGCAGTTCGGCCACCGACAGTGCCGCCTTGACCTGCGCGTTTTGCATCAGCGCCTGCTCAAACGATACGCCGTTCTCGATACCGTGCATCGATGCCTCGTACGCCAGGTCATGCGCGGTTTGCTTGCCGACCTTGTCCGACAACACAAACATCACGCGCTCCGACAACAGGAAGCCGCCGAGGCGGTCGAGATTGCGGCGCATCTGCGCGGTATCGACATGCAGATCCGTCAGCACATATTTCATCATCGCCAGCATGCCGCCCGCCATCAGGCAGGACTCCGGCAGCGCTTTCCATTCGCCGCGCCATGCCGAGCCGTCGCGCTCGTGTTCGACCAGCATCGACTCCAGCATGAACGCGACGTTGTAACGCAGCGCCCGGCTGATACTGACCACGGCCTCGCAGGTTGACGGATTGCGCTTGTGCGGCATGGTCGATGAACCGACCTTGCCCGCGCTGAACGGCTCGTAGAGCTCGCCGATTTCAGTGTGCTCAAGAATGATGATCTCGTTGGCGATCTTGCCCAGCGTCGCGCTGATCAGACCCAGCACATTCACGTATTCGGCGAAACGGTCGCGCGCTGGCTGCCAGTTGATGTCGGCAACCCCCAGTCCCAGCCGCTGCATCACGCGTTTTTCCAGTTCTTTGGCCTGCGACCCGAACGAGGCCTGGGTGCCCACTGCCCCGACCATGCCGCCGACGAACATGCGCGGCTCGAGCTGGCGCAGCCGCTCGTAATTGCGCCCCATTTCCGACAGCCAGATCGCCGCCTTGTGACCGAAGGTGATCGGCAGCGCCTGCACGCCGTGCGAGCGGCCGACCATCGGCGTGGCGCGATGCTGTTCGCACAATTTGACCAGTGCATTGCCGATGGCTTTCATGTCGCGCAGGTAGATGGCATGCGCGTCCCTGACCTGCAGCATGGTGGCGGTGTCGAGCACATCCTGCGTGGTTGGCCCGAAATGGATGTATTCGCCATGCTCCGGTTTGCACAGGTTCTGCACCGCCTTCACCGCGGGTATCAGCGGATGCTTGATGCGGCGGATTTCCGCGGCCACGGCATTGATGTCGATTTTCGATATTTTCGCGTTGGCGGCGATCTCTTCGGCTGCCGCCCCGGGGATGATGCCCAGCGCCGCCTGCTCCAGCGCCAGCGCGGCCTCGAAATCAAACCACTTCTGCACGCGGTTGTGGTCGTTGAAAATACCGCGCAGTTCCCCGGTGCTCCACAGGTGCTGGATCAGTGCATCATCAAATACGCCGGACGCCATGTCGTTTCCCTGTTGAACCGGTTCAGGTGCGCTCAAGGATGTGCAAGCCGCGCACCCGGTCGAGCAGATAAATGAGTCCGCGATCGTCCACCGTGACATCGTTGCTCTGCACGCGATCCGAGCCCTGCGGCACGTCGGGCACAAAGTAGGCGACCTCCTTCGGTGCATGCGGGCGGGCAATGTCGATGATGCGCAGCCCATGCGCGAACCACGCCACCGGAATTTCAGTGCCCGTGACCTTCTCGCAGGGCTGGTGGCAGCCGGTCGCGTACGGCTGCTGCTCCGGCGGAATGTCCTCCAGCTGAAAACTCGATATCACCGCGGGATGTTTCTCGTCGGTAATGTCCACTATCCACAGGAAAGCCGATGGATGCGGCGGGCAATCCGGCAGGCGTACCACATCTTCATCAGACACCACCAGGAAATCGCGATTGTCGATTTCGAATGGAATGCGCAGCGCGGTGTGGGTCGGCCACGGAAACGGCGGACTCCAGTCGAGGCCCGACACGAACTTCGGCTTGCTCATGTCGTCGATATCGAGAATGACAAAACCGCCGTGCCAGTAGCTGGTGTAGAGCCGGTTGCCGTAGCGCAGCGGGTGATGACATTTGTGCGCAGCGCCGCGCCACGTCGGCTTTTCGCCGCCCGCGGTCCACTGCCCCGGCATCCACCAGCGCCCCACTTCCTGCGGCCGCGCCGGGTCCTTGAGATCAAGAATCATCACGATGTTGCCCAGATAACCATCCTGCGTCGGCGAAATGTAAGCGTAACGGCCGTCAAAATCAAAACGATGCACGCCGCGCGCATATTCAACGCCCGGCTTGTCGTCGGTCTGCCACAGCGTGATCAGCTTCGGCTTGGCCGGATTGGACACGTCATAGATGCCCAGTCCGCCGTGAAAATCTCCCGGCGGCGTTTCACCGCGTGAATTCTTCGCCGACAGCACCTCGCGGTTGGTCAGCATGAGGTCTCCGGACACGCGCACCTTGTGCGAATGCGTACCCTTGGGCATCGAAATTTCCGACAGCAGCTTCGGATGATTGGGATCGGCAACGTCGAAAATCAGCGTGCCGTGCGGATTGCGCATGTTGCCCACATACGCAATGTTGCGTTCGACCACCACCTGCCCGCCACCCGCGCAGTCCGTCCACGACAGCGGATGAATGCCGGCGCCGCCGTGGTGCGCGTGCCCGTCGCCGCCGCCCGCGCGGATATCCACGTAGGCGACTTCGCGTATGCCCTTGGCTTTTCTCATGATGAAGTTCCCTCTGCTGGTCGCCAGTGAACAACCGGCGGTTACTGGATCTCGATATTCGCAGCCTTGATGACCTTTGCCCACTTGTCGCGTTCACTGCGGATGAAGCGCGCGAAGTCCTGCGGGCTGTCACCCACCGGCACCGTACTCAGGCTCAGCAGACGCTCCCTGACTTCGGGGATGCCCAGTGTCTTGACAATTTCCTGATTGAGCCTGCCGACCACCGCCTTGCCGGTCTGCGCCGGTGCCAGCCAGCCGAACCAGCCGACCACCTCAAATCCCGGGAAACCCGATTCAGCCACCGTCGGCAATTCAGGCGCCACCGGCGAGCGCTGCGCACTGGTGATGGCCAGCGCGCGCACCTTGCCGGCCTTGATCTGCGGTGTCGCCGCCAGCGCAATGCTGAACAATGCCTGCACCTGTCCGGCGATGGTTTCCGCCAGCGCCGGCCCGCCCCCCTTGTACGGCACATGGACGAACGATGTTTTTGACGACAGCCGGAACAGTTCCAGCGCGAGATGCCCCGATGTGCCGTTACCGGCAGAGGCAAACGCAAGCCCGCCCTGTTTCGCTTTGGCTACCGCGACCAGATCCTGCACCGATTTCGCCGGCACCGAAGGATGCACCACAAGGATGTTCGGCACCGTAATCCCCAGCGTGATCGGCGCAAAGTCCTTGACGGGGTCATAGGGCACGTTGCGATACAGGCTGGGATTGATCGCCACGCCGGCGGCGACCAGCACGAAGGTATAACCATCCGGCGCGGCACGTGCCGTCATGTCATAAGCGATGATGCCGTTGGCGCCGGGCCGGTTATCGATGACCACGGTCTGCCCCAGTGCAGCGGACAATCGCGGCCCGACCAGCCGCGCCAGCGTGTCTGCCGGCCCGCCCGGCGGCACGGCGACGATCATGCGCACCGGTTTGACCGGATAACCCTGCGCCTGCGCGAATCCGGCCAGCAACAGCAAAACACTGATCGTGAAACGGATGGTTCTGTACATGTTTATTCTGTGCATGTTTGTTTTCCTCCTGAAAGATTATCGCACTGCGAATGAACCGATCACAGCACAGTCCGAATACTGGCCACCGTGTAAACTCGGTTTATATTTTCCCCGGAGCGCGCCATGGCCGCATCCCGCTCAAAAATCGTCAGTCTCCGCGAACTCGCGCAACGCATCCCCGACGGCGCCGCACTGGGCCTGGGTGGCGTGTTTCTGCATCGCGGGCCGTTCGCGCTGGTGCGCGAACTGGTGCGCCAGCAGCGACGGCGCCTGGAAATCATCAAACCTTCACCCGGCTACGATCTCGATCTGCTGTGCCGCGCCGGTGCTGTCGCCAGGGTGCGTGCCGGCATCGTCGCCATGGAAGGCAACTTCGGCCTGGCGCGCTGGTACCGCAAAGCCATCGAACGCAAGGAAGCACATCTCGAAGAACACGCCTGAATGACGCTGGTCGCGGGGCTGCGTGCAGCCTCCTACGGCATTCCCTTCCAGCCGGTCGCGGGCGTGCATGGCAGCGAGCTCGCGCGCATCAACCACTGGCAGACCATGCGCGACCCCTACGGCTCCGGCAAGGACGTGTACGTCATTCCCGCCGTCCATCCGGAAATTGCGGTCATCCATGCCGCGGAAATCGACAGCGAAGGCAACGCGCGCGTTTATGGCTCGCCATTCTGGGATCATCCGCTGACCCGCGCGGCGAAACGCGTGCTCATCACCGCCGAAAAACTGGTGCCTACCGACCGGTTGCGCGAACAGCCGGAACTGACGCTGGTGCCGGGCTTCATGGTCGAAGCTGCAGCCGTGGTACCCGGCGGCGCATGGCCCGGCTCGATGCACCCGTACTACGAAATCGATTATCCGGCGGTAGAACAGTACATGCAGGATGCAGACGGCGTGCTCGCGGCGCACCTGGCGCGGGCGCCGGAAAACGCGTTATAAGATAAATCAATAAAAACAGTTACTTGAAACCATTTCTGATGGCTGCATTTTAATGGCTGTATTACTGGCGATTTTGAGCGCGCTGTGTTTCGGCGTCGGCATGGTGACCGGGCGCATCGGCCTGCGCACACTGGATCCACGCACGGGCGCTGCGATCAGCATCCCGACCGCGACCGTTTTGTTTCTGGTTGCAGCGCCATTTTCCATTGATTGGCCCGCGTTCAACCTCAGTGCAGCAATCATCAATGCCACCATCATCTTCGCACTCGTCGGCCTGGTTTATCCCGCCGTCGTCACGCTGCTGACGTTTCGCGCCAACGAGGAACTCGGACCGACAGTGACCAGCGCCATCTCCGGCACCGCACCCTTGTTCGCGCTGCTCGCTGCCGGATTGTTTCTGGATGAGCGCGTGCCGCCGCAGGCCGCTGTTGCTGCGGCCGGCGTGGCGCTGGGCACAGCGCTGCTGTCGTGGACGCCGGGCGCGATCCGCACCGGTCTCACCGGCAAGGCCCTGCTGTGGCCGGTTGCCGGCGCCGTGCTGCGCGGCCTGGCCCAGGCCGGCGCCAAGGCCGGCCTGCTGCTGTGGCCCAATCCTTTTGCCGCCGGCGTCATTGGCTATGTCGTCTCGTCAGCCGCAGTCATCGGCGCCGACCGGTTGCGCCATGCGCCGCGCACCGCACCGGCACGGCACAGCGTGCTGTGGTTCGGCGCGACCGGCATCCTCAACGGCGGGGCAATGCTGCTGATGTATGCCGCGCTGGCCATCGCACCGGTATCGACCGTCGCACCTGTCATTGCCGCCTATCCGCTGGTCACCGTGTGCATCAGCGCACTGTTCCTGCGCGGCGAAACCCTGACGCGGCGCATGGTCGGCGGCGCAATGATCATCGTCGCTGCCATCGTTTACCTGTCTCTTTCACGCACCTGATCCACAACACCATGAACTGGACCCCCTTCTCCTTCATTGTCATCAACCTCGCGCGGCAGATCCGCGCCGGCGAAATTACCTTCAGCGGCGTCAATTCGACCCTGCCGATGCTGGCCTGCCTGCTGGCGAAGCGCGCGTATGATTTCGATTTCACATATATCAATGTCGCCGGTGGCGTCGAACCGCAGCCGGTGACCATACCGCTCTCCAGCAGCGATCCCGCGATTGTTGCCGGATCACCGGCGATTTTCGCCAACCAGGATTTCTACGATCTGTGCGCGCGCGGCGGACTCGATCTGGTCTTTCTCGGCTGCGCGCAGATCGACGCTGAAGGCCGCACCAACGTGTCGGTGATCGGCTCCTGGGAAAACCCGACAGTCCGCCTGCCCGGCGGCGGCGGCGCGGCGGTAATGCTGCCCACCGCGAAGCGCGTGGCGACCTGGCGCACCGATCACACTGCACGCGCGCTGGTCGATAAACTCGATTTTGTAACGGCTGCCGGCAACATGACTGCGCTGGTTACGCCGCTGGCGGTGTTCACGCGGGAACCGGAAACCGGGGCACGTTTCAGGCTTGAGTCATATCACCCGGCAATCACCATTGCACACATCGCTGCCCACACCGGATTTCAATTTGACGCCGCGCACGCGCAACCGGTCGCGCCAATCACGCCTGCTGAACAGCGCGCTTTATTCGAACTGGACGCAGACCAAAAATTTTCGGCTGCGATCAACGGCTAAATCCGGATTACCGGCCATCGTGCTAGCATTCGACTCTATGTGACAGAGTGGAATTTCCCCATATTCCGCATTTTTTCCCGCAATTTTCCAGGCATATTTAAATCCACATGCTGCCGTTACAAGGCGTCCGCGTCGTCGAGTTCTGCCAGGTGCTGGCGGGACCTTTCGCGGGCTGCCTGCTCGCCGATATGGGTGCCGACGTCATCAAGGTAGAGTCGCCCGAAGGCGACCTGATGCGCCAATGGCCGCCCCTCCTCGACGGCTACAGCCAGTATTTCGCGTCGGTCAACCGCAACAAGCGCTCGGTCGTGCTCGACCTGAAAACCGAAACAGGCCGTGCCGCCGCGCGGCGGCTCGCACAGTCCGCGGACATCCTGCTGGAAAATTTCCGCCCCGGCGTGATGGCGAAGTTCGGCCTCGATTACGCAACGCTGGCCAAGGACCACCCGGCACTGGTCTATTGCTCGGTATCGGCTTTCGGCCAGACCGGACCGCGCGCCACCGAGGGCGGCTTCGACATGACGGTGCAGGCGATGAGCGGCGTGATGAGCGTCACCGGCGAGCGCGACGGTCGCCCCGCCAAATGCGGTATCCCGATCGCCGACTTCTCCGCCGGCCTTTACGCGGCGTTCAGCGTCACCGCAGCGCTGCACAAGGCGCGCGCCACGGGTCAAGGCGATCATGTCGACGTCTCCATGCTCGGCAGCATGCTGGGCATCGCCAACCTGCAGACCAGCGAACTGTTCGCCACCGGGCGCGACCCGGTGCGCCTCGGTTCCGCGCACCCACTGAATGCGCCTTATGCCGCGTTCTGCTGCCGCGACGGCCATTTTGCGCTGGCCGCCGGCACCAACAAATTGTGGGAGGCCGCCTGCGCAGTCATAGCCCGCAGCGACCTGACGCAGGATGCGCGTTTTGCCTCGCCGACGCTGCGCGCGCAACACCAGGATGCACTGCGCGAGTTGCTGGAATCCGAATTCATCAAATACGATGCCGGCGACCTGCTCGCGCGCATGAACGCGTGCGGCGTGCCCTGCGCGCCGCTGT
This sequence comes from Betaproteobacteria bacterium, assembly GCA_031404395.1. Classification (GTDB taxonomy): domain Bacteria; phylum Pseudomonadota; class Gammaproteobacteria; order Burkholderiales; family SG8-41. The sequence goes on along the minus strand of JANNHN010000309.1, from coordinate 10,189 downwards.
ATAGCTATTCGCAGGTGCTCGCCGATCCGCAGGTCCGGCACATGCAGTGGGTGGAGGACATCACACTGCCGAACGGCGTCGCCAGCAAAACCGTCATTTCGCCGCAGCGCGTATCCGGACAGCGCCTCGGCGTACGCCGGGCGCCGCCGGCGCTGGGCGCGCATACCGGTGAAATCCTGTCCGAACTGAAAGCCGCATCATGAAAAACACCGCACGTTTCCGTCAATTCGTTGCTGAATTCACCCGCCTTGCCGAAAAAAACAGCGGCAACGAAAAAGCAATGCTGGATGCCGGCAGCACACTGCTGGGCGAATTGATCAGGCATGACGACTGGCTGCCTGATGAATGCGCGCAGCCACATCCGCAGTATTACCAGCAATACCTGCTGCATTGCGATCCGCTGGAGCGGTTTTCAGTGGTCAGTTTTGTCTGGGGGCCGGGACAGAAAACGCCGGTGCATGACCATACGGTGTGGGGCATGGTCGGCATGATGCGCGGCGCGGAATCCTGCCGCCGCTTCGAACGCTCTGCGACCGGCAAACCGATGATCGCCAGTGAAACCGCACGCCTGCTGCCGGGGGAAGTCGATCGTGTGTCGCCGACGGTTGGCGACATTCATGAAGTGGCCAACGCCCATGACGACCGTGTGTCGATCAGCATCCATGTCTATGGCGCCAACATCGGCGCGGTAAAACGCCATGTGTTCGATCCAGCCACCGGCATCGACAAACCCTTTGTGTCCGGGTATTCAAGCCCGCAGCTGCCGAACGTCTGGGACCGCTCGGTGGAAGTCCGCGCAAATATGAAAAACTGAAGCAATTTAACCACAGAGCAATTCAGCCACAGAGGACACAGAGAACACCGCATTCAGACAAACCAGTTTCGGTTTCGCTTTGTCTTTCTCTGTATCCTCTGTGTCCTCTGTGGCTAAAGTCCTTGGGGTAAATCATGAGCGATGAACTGCTGCGCAAGCACGAGAATCACGTCACGCGACTGACGCTGCACCGGCCGCAGAAGGCGAATGCGCTTTCGGCTGCGCTGGTTGAAGCGCTGCTCGATGCCGTCGAGTATGCCGCGACCGACGGCACGCGCCTGCTGATCATCGACGGGACAGGCGCACATTTTTGCGCAGGGTTCGATTTCACCGATCTGCAGACGCACAGCGAAAGCGATCTTGCGCTGCGCTTCATCCGCATCGAAACACTGCTCCAGGCGCTGTATCACGCACCCTTCGAGACGCTGGCGCTGGTGCAGGGGCGCGTATTCGGTGCCGGCGCTGATATCGTCGCCAGTTGCGGTTTGAGAATCGCCGCATCGGACACCACTTTCCGCATGCCGGGTCTGCGTTTCGGTGTTGTGCTTGGCACGCGCCGTCTCGCCGATCGCGTCGGCGCCGACAAGGCGCGCGACATCCTGGCGAACTCGCGCACTTTTGCCGCCGAAGAAGCTTTAGCCATCGGTTTTCTGACCGACGTGGCGCCGCAAAGCGAATGGCAAGACGTGATCTCCAGGGCACAGGCTGCGGCTGAAACACTGACCCCGGCGGCGGCGGCCGCATTGCATCGCCGCACCGTGACTGACAGTCGCGCCGACGACATGGCTGAACTGGCCCGCTCGGTCAGCGCGCCGGGTCTGAAGGAACGCATCCGCAGATACCGCGAAACCAGCAAATGAGTCACGCAAACAAGCCGAGGAGCACCATGAGCAACACCCTGCCCGCCATGATGAGAGCCGTTGAAATTTCCGCGCCCGGCGGCCCCGAAGTCCTGAAACTGACAGAGCGCCCGCTGCCCACGGCAAAAGACCATGAAGTGCTGATCAGGGTTACGGCGGCCGGCATCAATGGTCCCGATATCATGCAGCGCAAAGGTTTGTACCCGGCGCCTGCCGGCGCCTCGGATCTGCCGGGCCTCGAAGTTTCCGGTGAGATCGTTGCCAAGGGGGCCAAAGCGCAGCGCTGGGCGATCGGCGACAAGGTCGTCGCGCTGACTAACGGCGGCGGTTACGCGGAGTATGTCGCCGCCGATGCGGCGCATTGCCTGCCGGTGCCGCAGGGCATCAGCATGACGGATGCAGCCGGCCTGCCCGAAACCTTTTTCACCGTCTGGAGCAATGTCTTCATCGGCGCAGGCCTGAAGGCCGGCGAAACCTTTCTGGTGCATGGCGGCGCCGGTGGCATCGGCACCACATGCATCCAGCTGGGCAAAGCCTTTGGCGCAAAAGTCATCGCCACCGACAGCCCGGGCACGCGCTGCGCCGTTTGCGCCGATCTCGGCGCGGATCGGGTCATCGATTACCGGACTGAAGATTTCGTCGAAGTGGTGCGCGCCGAAGGCGGCGCCAACGTGATTCTCGATATTGTCGGCGGACCGAACATCGAGAGGAATTTCAAGGCGGCCAGCCATGACGCCCGCATCATCCAGCTGGCCTTCGGCGCCGGATCTAAGGTCGAGATCAACCTGATGCCGGTGATGCTCAAGCGGCTGAGCTATACCGGATCAACGTTGCGCACCCGCCCCGACGCCTTCAAGGCGCGTATTGCGCGCGAGCTTGAGGCACAGGTGTGGCCGCACATCGCTAGCGGGAAAATCCGGCCGGTCACCCACAGCGCGCTGCCGCTGGCGGAGGCCGCCAAAGCGCATGCGCTGATGGAATCCAGCCAGCATGTCGGGAAAATACTGCTGAAGGTTGTCTGACGCGAACAAATATCGCGAGAGTCAGGTCGCGAGAGTCGGGCTACGCAGTCAGCGGAACCGCAAGCCTGCTAAGCCGCTTCGTCCAGCTTGTAATCCGGCAGATTGCGACGCAGCAACGAGATATCGCCGGAATCGGCAATCTCGTTGGCGTAGTTGATATTCTTGCGCGTCTCGCTGTAATACAGGTTGTCGCCCTTGAAGTGATTGTCGACATAGCGATAGACACCACCCAGGTCTTCTTCGAGTCGTTTGTGCGCGCCCTTGAAAAATCCCGGTGTCTTGAAAATCAGGTCGGCAGCCGAGGCGAATATGACTTTCTCGCCACCCTGCTCGTCGATCTGGCGCGCGATGCCGCCCAGCACGAATTCAGGATACAGGCGGTCACGGCACTTCTCGAGATAGCAGCGATCCGCCATCTGCGCCAGTATGTCTGCGCTGCCGAGCAGGTTGCCGACCATGCGATATTGCGGGTCGATCTGTATCCGGGAAACAGGTACCTCGTAGCCCGTGAAATGCACGATTTTGGTCGCCGCGTCCGCCATCTCTGCCAGGCCTACGGAGGGCAGATACCAAGCCATGAATTCCGCACCGCGACCGACGTGCGTTCTGGTGTATTCGGCGCCATGATTCTTTTCAGTGTCGTCGAGCCGGCGCAGGTAGCCGACATCATGCAGCAGCGCGCTGACAGTGCCGAGCTGGAACAGGTGCTCATCCATGACCGCCGGGCCCGTCGCCCGCACGCAGCCGTCCATCAGCCGTGACATAGCCAGCGTCACTTCAAGGATATGCTGGATATCATGATAATCTGTTTCGCAGGCATGGAACCCCGGGAATTCGCCGCGGTACAAGCGCCCGATGTCCGCAAAAACGCGCAGCATGCCCGACGGAAACTCACGCTGGTACAGGCCTTCAAAAATCTGCGCGACCTGAAAGGAGACGGAACCCGGATCAGTGGTATCCACCTGATTGGTCACATCATACTTGGCGCTGCGATAATCCAAAATTACCACCCCTGTCGATTTGAGCTTTTTTGAGTCTTTTTGGGCGCTTTTGTTCCGCGCGGTATAGTAACTATAATGTCACGGCCTTTGCAATGATACTTCTGGATTATTTTCAGCAAGGCTCCGGTGCCGGAAAACCCGTAATACCTCGCGGGTCTCGCGGTCGAAAAACTTTTAAATAAATCACGGTGTTACCGCCATGCATCCGCAAACCGTTTACGCCAAAACCACCAAAGGCGTTCTTGATTTCAAGAACAAAACCGCAAAGGTGGACCGCAATTCCGGGAACGTCTTTATGGCGGTCGATGGCAAGTCCACCGTGACCGAGTTGGCAGCAAAGAGCAAAATTGAGTTCAAGGACATCGAAGGCATACTCGATGAACTGACCAAGTCCGGTTACGTCAAGGTGTTCTCGTCGCCGGCGGAGCGACCTGCTGCCGCAAAACCCGCCGCTGCCCCGATGGCCTTCACACCTGCGGCAGGCCGCCCGGCTGCGCCGACGCCGGCCGCGGACGAGGAAATGGATCTCGATTTCACGTCCCCCGATGCTGTCGCAAAAGTCAACGCCGAGACGGAAGAGCGCAAACAGAAAGAAACCCAGGCCAAGGCCCGCGCGCAGGCCGCTGCCAAGGCCGCCATGGAGGCCAAAGCACGCCAGCAATCCGAGGCCCAGGCACGGGCGGCGGCAGATGTCCGCGCCAAAGCTGAATCGGAGGCCAAGGTCAAGGCCGACGCACTGGCCAAAGCCGCTGCTGCAGCCAAGGCCAAAGCCGAAGCCGAAGCCGGTGCTGCGGCAAATAATGCGCAGGCCAAAGCCGCTGCAGAGGTGCGATTGAAGGCAGCGCAGGAAGCCAATGCCAAAGCTGAAGCCGAAGTAAAAATGCGGGCGCAAGCCGAGATGCGCGCCAAAGCTGAAGCCCAGGTCAAGGCCAGCGCGGAAGCCAAAGCCAATGCTGAAGCCGAAGCGCAGGCCAAGGCCGAAGTTGAAGCCAATGCGCATGCCGCTGCCGAAACCAGGGCACGCGTCGCCCTCGAAGCCCAGATGAAGGCCATGGGCGAAGCTCTCACTCAGGCTCAGGAATCCGCCAAGAGAGAAGTCGAAGCCCGTACCAGAATGGAGGTGGAAATTAAATCTCGCCTCGAAGCCGAACGCAAGGCGCTGGAGGAAGCGGAAGCCCGCGCCAAGTCAGCCGAAGAGGCCGTAACGCAGGCGCGCCAGATGGCTGAAGAGGCTGCGCGGGCGAAAGCACGGGCTGAAACACACACGCCCGGCCAGGCGTCCGATCCCGATTCGGTAGCCCGCGCCGAAGCTGCAATGAAAGCGCTGGAAGAAGCCAAAGCCAAAGCTCGCGCTGAAGCCGAAGCCAGTGTCACTGCGGAAGCCAAGGCGAAAGCCGAGGCCGAAGCACGCGTCCGTGATGCAGAAAACCGCAGAGCCATCGAGGAAGCGGAGCAAAAAGCCCGCGCCGAAGCCGGCGCCAAAGCAAATGCAGAATTGAAGGCGCTGCGCGAACAAGCACGACTGGCGTCGGCTGAAGCGGAACTCAGGGCCGAAGCAGAAAAGCGTGTCCGCGAGGAAATGGAAGGCCAGATCGCCGCCGAACGTCGCGCGCGCGAGGAAGCCGAAGCCAAGGTTTCCGCGGAGCGTGGCTTACGTGAAGAAGCCATACGCAAGGCACAGGCAGAAGCTGAAGTCAAAGCGCGCTTTGAAGTCGAAGCCGTCATGGAATCCGAACGCAAGAAGCGCGAGGAGGCCGAGAAGAAGTCGCAAGCCGAGATTGCGGCGCGCATCATCGCAGAGCGCAAAGCGCGCGACGAAGCCGAGCAGCAGCTTGCCATCGCCCATAAAGCCCGCGAAGACGCCGAACGCCTCGCGCGTGAAGCCTCCGCCGGCGAGAGCGCGCAAAGCAGGCAGGCGCGCGAGGAAGCGGAATACCGCGCCAACATGGCCGAAGCTGCGGTTGCCAAAGCCAACGCGCAAGTCGAAGCCGAGCGCCAGGCGCGGGCGCAGGCCGAGATGCGCGCCAAGACCGAAGCCGTGGCGCGCGTGGTGCAGGAACAGACACTGCGCGAAAGCGCGGAGAAAGACGTTAAATCGCGCGTCGATGAAGAACTGCGCGCCCGTGCCCGCGCCGAAGTGGAGGCGGACGCACGTTACCGCACGGAAGCCCAGGAGCGCGCAAAAGCAGCAGCGGCAGATCACAAACGGCACACGGAAGCGGATGCGCGCACTGCAGCTTCCTCATTCCGCGCCGAGAAAAAACCTCACAACAAAACGATCATCGCGCTGGCCGGTCTCGCCGTGTTGCTCGTCGGCGGACTGGCGACACTGCAACTGATGCCGCTGTCAGGGTACGTGCCGGCGGTGCAGGAACTGGTATCGCAACGACTGAAGCAGCCGGTGCATATTTCCAACATGCACTACACGGTATATCCGGAACAGGTACTCCGCATTGAGAAAATCGCCATCGGCAACGGGCAGCCGATCAAGGCCGAAACGGTCTCTATCCCGATGATGCCGTGGAGCCTCGTGCTGGGCGAACAGAACTTCGACAGTGTGACGGCCAATGCCGTCACCATCGAAGCTGCCGGCCTGGAACTGCTGCCGGCACTGGCGAAGGGTTCCGGCAATGCCACGCTGCAAGTACGCCAGTTGCGCATGACCGGTGTGAAACTGAGCGGCGCGCCGTTCGAGGTACCGATGTTTGAGGCCAATGTATCGTTCGGCCGCGATGGCGCCACGCAAAAAGTACGGCTGAGCGACGGCAAGATGACTGTGGATATCGCCCCCAAGGACGCTGGCGTGGCCGTCACCGTGGAAGCGCGTGAGTGGCAACTGCCGGTCGGCCCTGCGCTCAATTTCAGCGACCTGACGGTGACCGCCACAGTGGATCGGCAGCAGGCCACCATCACCGCACTGGAAGGCCGTTTGGGCAACGGTCGCGTCAAGGGCGCGCTGAAGGCAACATGGGTGAGCGGCATTGACGTGGAAGGTGAATTCAATCTCGAAAACGGGCGCCTGCAGGATTTGATGCCCGCGTACACCCGTGCTTTTTCCGCTACCGGCGCGCTCACCGCCAACGGCAGCTTCGCGCTGCGCGGTAATACCCTGAAGGGGTTGTTTGATACAGCGCGCGCCGATGCCACATTCCTGATCAATATCGGCGAGCTGAACAATGTGGATGTCGTGCGCGCCATCCAGTCACCGGCGTCCGGCGGCACCCGTGGCGGCAAGACCAAGTTCGACACGCTGAGCGGCGCCGTCAGCTACGGTGATGGGCGCTATGTTTACAAGCAGATGCAACTGGCCTCCGGACCGCTCAACGCCAACGGCAACCTCTCCATCGGCAGCGACGGCGCACTGTCCGGCCGCATCAACGCCGAACTCGGATCGCGCGGCCTGGTGGTGGCACGGGGCAATCTGAACATCGTCGGCGCGGTGCGCGACCCGCTGCTGCGGCCGTAACAGAGCAGGCAGCACCCGTAAAAAAGCCCGCGCCGAAGCGCGGGCTTTTTGTTTCAAGTTACGCGAACTTACGGCGCCGCGCGCAGCGCCGCGATCCGCTCGTCCAGCGGCGGGTGCGACATGAATAAACTCATCAATCCGCCGCCGCCGGAAATCCCGAACGCCGACATCTGCGCCGGCAGTGAAGTCTGCTCGTGGTTCATTTTCAGGCGCTCCAGCGCGGCAATCATTTTCTGGCGCCCGGCCAGCGACGCGCCGCCGGCATCAGCACGGTATTCGCGCTGGCGGCTGACCCAGGCTACAACCATGCTCGCCAGCACGCCGAGCACCATTTGCGCAACGAACGTGGCGACGAAGAATCCTATCCCCTGACCGCGCTCGTTTCTCAGCAGTACGCGATCCACGAAGAATCCGATCACGCGTGAAAAGAAAATCACGAATGTATTCACCACGCCCTGAACCAGCGTCAGCGTCACCATATCGCCGTTGGCCACGTGGCTGATTTCATGACCGAGCACCGCCTCCGCTTCATCCTGCGACATGTTGTTGAGCAAACCGGTGCTGACGGCGACCAGCGCGTCGTTACGGTTCCAGCCGGTGGCGAACGCATTGACGTCAGGCGCGTCGTAAATGGCAACTTCCGGCATGCCGATACCGGCACGCTCAGCCTGGCGTTTGACGGTATCCACCAGCCAGCGCTCTGTGGTATCCGCAGGCACTTCGATCACCCTGGCGCCTGTCGCCCTTTTGGCCATCCACTTCGAGATCAACAGCGAAATGAACGCGCCGCCAAAACCGAAGATCGCCGCGAACACCAGCAATCCCTGCAGATTGAGGCCGGTTTCGTTTTCAAGCGCACTGTCGATACCCAGCAACTGCATGGTCACGCTCAGCACCGCGAGTATCGCGAAGTTGGTGACGATCAGCAGGAAGACGCGTTTCATGGATTTTCAGACTCCCGATTGGTTGAGGACGCAGCGTTAGATGCGGGCGGAACCAGCAAGTTCAAGTGCCTGTCCGTCTGCAGAAAAATAATTAACTTGTTGTTTTTATTAAATAAATTACGGTAACGCTGTCAACTCACACGCGCCACTGCCGGCGCAATGGCATTCGCGTAATACGCCAGCAGCGCGCGGTCATCCGGATTGGCCTGGTAGAGGCCGTCGCGCTCCAGCACCACGCGGCGCAGCGTCAGCATGCGGATGCCCACGCCGATGGCATAGTCGCGGTCGGCGCGCGGCACATGGATATGCGCGCCCGCGGCGGCCAGCTTTTCCATCAGCGCGGACACCACCGCCTTCAATTCGAGTTCCGACAATTGCACTGCGGCGTCCCGCACAAACACCGTCGCCACCAGCGACACCGGCAGCACCGGCACCATCGCCGCGATCCGTTCCATCAATACCCCGCCAAAACGCTCTACCGCCAGCCGGCGGTCTGCATCGTCCATCCGCGGAAAATCGAGTTTGTGCTCAGCCGCGTAGGCACGCATCGACAACGGACTGCCGAAATTCACACAGGCATAACCGAAGCGATACCAGCGTCCGGTCACGGCCAGCCACAAATTATTCAACGCGAATCCTGCAGCAGTCAGCAGGCTGCGCGCGAGGCCGGTGCGGGCAGCCGTTGCATCGAGCTTGCGCAACAGCGAGCGGTCTTCCAGCACCCGGTCATAATTGATGCCGACCGGAATGAATATCAGATCGCGTTCGCCGTCAGTGCGAAAACCCTTCAGCATGTAATCCAGCAGACCGAGTTTGGGCTTGCGCAGCGCGCCATCGACGCTCAGGCCGCCTTCCGGATACACCGCCTGCGGCACGCCGCCTTCGGTGGCCATCTGCACATAACGCTGCAGTACCATCCGATACAGCGGATCACCGGAGTTGCGCCGCACGAAATACGCCCCCATCGACCGCACCAGTTGCTGCAACGGCCACACCCGCGCCCATTCGCCGACGGCATAGGACAGCGCGATGCGCTCCGCGGCAAGAAACGCCACCAGCACGTAGTCCATGTTGCTGCGGTGATTCATCACAAACACCACGCTGGATTTCGGATCTACCGCAGCGAGCCCGGCGGTATCCGTATAGCCCAGCCGCAACCGGTATAACGTGCGCACTACGCTCTTCGCTATCCAGTAACCGACGCGGAAATAAAGGTAGGCGTTGAACGCGGGAGTGATCTCGCGCGCATAACGATCCGCCAGGGCATACGCCACGTGGCGCGGCATGCCGTTCTCATGGCAGTGCCGGGTGATGGCCTCCTGCACCTTCTGGTCATGGAACAGCCGGTCGATCAGCACCTGTCGGCGCGTCAGCTTGAATTGCGGAATCTCGATGTTGAGCCGGGTATTGATTTCACCGATCACCCGGTTCACGCGCCGCCGGAAATACCAGCGCACGCCAGGCAGCAACAACCGGTCGAGTGCGGCCCATAACGCAAACACCAGCAGCAGCGCAAACAGCCAGACTGGCAGCGTGATGGTGGAAGTCATTCCGCTATCATAGCGGCATGCCGATGACGCGCACAAAACGGCGCAACTTTCTGCTCGCTGGAGCCGGCAGCGCAGCCCTGACCGGCGCCGGGGCATGGCGCTGGTGGCCCGAGCAGGGCATTGCCAACCCCTGCCTGTCCACGCTGCCGCGCGCACTGGCCGGGCATGAACTGGTCACTGCAGCCTGGGACCGCATCGACGCCACGCAGGTCTGGGATTGCCACGCTCACCTCGCCGGGATCGGCGACTCGGAGGGCGGCGCCTGGATCAACCCGCGCATGCAAAGCCTGCTGCATCCGATTGAATTTACCCAGCGCCTGTTCTACCTGAACGCCAGCTGCGCCCACGACACGCCGGGGCGTGTCGATGCCAGCTATATCGAGCGCATGCGCAATCTGCTCGACGGCCTGCGCCCCGGCTGCAAGCTGATGCTGCTGGCTTTTGATCATGCCCGCAATGAGTCCGGCGATGCGACGCCGGAACACTCGTCGTTTTACATTCCCGATGTCTACGCCCGGCACACGGCTCAGGC
>JANNHN010000308.1:0-2142 GCA_031404395.1 Betaproteobacteria bacterium | reverse complement strand
TTCGCAAAATCGGCGACGACCATGCCTTCGCTTGCCAGCACGGTTTCGTAGGCATCGGCGTCCGTGATTACCAGTTCAGCCTTGCCCATAAAGCGATGGCCGCGGGTTTTGTTGCCCGAGGCGATGCCGAGCACCGTGCCCAGCACGACGGATTTGCCGTGCAGCATGATCAGGCCGTGTACCGGGCGCACGAATTCGGCGTCGCCGTCGCCCCAGCGCATCAGTCTGGCGACAGGGAGCTTTTTTAGCGCCGCTTCAACCATTGTTGCCAAATGCTGGTCGAGAGCCTCGCCATTTTTGCTGAATCGGGCAACAAAATATTCGGCTTTGCCATCATGTGTGCGGTGGAGTTTCTCGAATTCGACTCCGGCAGAACGCATAAAGCCTTGCAGTGCTTGCGTCGGGTTGCCAGCGGCATCAATGCCACTTGCTACTGCTGGCCCCTTGCGTTCGATAGATCGATCCGGCTGGACGCTAAACACGTTCTCGACAAAGACTGCCAAGCGTCGCGGTGTTGCCAGTAACCGCACTGTTGTATCGGTATTTGGCGCAACAAAGCCGGATTCCAGCAAACTGCGATGCAGGTTGCTGAAAAACGCATCGCTTAGTCGGCGCAGCGACTTCGGTGGCAATTCCTCGGTCAGTAGTTCGACCAGCAGCGTGGCAGCGGTCATTGCGCGCGCACCATCGGAAAGCCCAGCTTCTCACGCGATTCGTAGTAAGCCTGCGCCACAGCACGGGCCAGAGTACGTACGCGGCCGATGTAGGCGGCGCGCTCGGTGACCGAGATCGCGCCGCGGGCATCGAGCAGGTTGAAGGTGTGCGAGGCTTTCATCACCATTTCGTAACCCGGCAGCACGCACTGCGCTTCGATCAGCCGCTTGGCTTCGGCTTCATATTCGCTGAAATGGCGGAACAGCATGTCGGCGTTCGACAGTTCGAAGTTGTAACGTGATTGCTCGACTTCGTTCTGGTGATAGACGTCGCGATAGGTGACGCCCGGCGTCCACACCAGGTCGAACACGGATTCGACGCCTTGCAGGACCATCGCCAGCCGTTCGAGACCGTAGGTGATCTCGCCGAGCACGGGCTTGCAGGCAAGGCTGCCGACTTCCTGGAAATACGTGAACTGGGTGACTTCCATGCCGTCGAGCCACACTTCCCAGCCCAGCCCCCAGGCGCCCAGCGTCGGTGATTCCCAGTCGTCCTCGACGAAGCGGATGTCGTGCGCCTTGGGATCGATGCCCAGCGCGCGCAGCGAATCGAGATAGAGCTCCTGGATGTTTGCCGGCGACGGTTTCAGCACCACCTGGTACTGGTAGTAGTGCTGCAGCCGGTTCGGGTTGTCGCCGTAACGGCCGTCCTTGGGCCGGCGCGAGGGCTGCACGAACGCGGCTTTCCACGGTTCAGGGCCGATGGCGCGCAGGAAAGTCGCGGTGTGGAACGTGCCTGCCCCGACTTCCATGTCGTATGGCTGCAGCAGCGCGCAGCCCTGGCGATCCCAGAACTGGTTGAGCGTCAGGATGATGTGCTGGAAAGTGAGCATGGAAAATGAGCATTACGGCAGGGCGCGGACAAGCCGCGAATTTTACAGGGTTTGCCGCGCTGCGCCAAAGACGGGCAGACCTTGAGTCGCAGTTATTTTTGCGTACGGCGCAGCGTGAAAAAAGCGCCACCGATGGCAACGAGACACAGCGCCAGCGCGGCCAGATTGCCCCAGCGCACGTACGGCGTGGCGCCGCGCATGCCGGCGACGGTGTGCGTCAGCACGGCTTGCGTGAATTCGGGTGCAACCGCCTCGATATGGCCTGACGGATTGATGACCGCGGTCATGCCGGTGTTGGTGGCGCGCAGCATGAAGCGGCCGGTTTCCAGCGCCCGCATCTGCGCGATCTGCAAATGTTGTTGCGGCGCGATCGAACGGCCGAACCACGCGACGTTGCTGACGTTGACCAGCAACGTGGCCTGCGGCAACTGACGGATGATCTCCTCGCCGAACGCGTCTTCGTAGCAGATGTTCACGGCAACCTGTTCGCCGGCGACGGCGAGCGGTTGCTGGTCGGCCGCGCCGCGCGCGAAATCCTGCAGCGGAATGGCCAGTTGCGAGACGATGGCGCCGAGCAGCGGGCGCAGCGGGATGAA
>JANNHN010000307.1:0-3473 GCA_031404395.1 Betaproteobacteria bacterium | reverse complement strand
GCACCGGATTTGGAGCCGTGGTACGGCGCTGACAGCTTTACCCAGCAGCGCCCGCCATCGACCAGCCGGCGCAGCGCCCGCCACCCTGCATCGTCCGCCGCCACCGGCTGCATGAAGCGGCCGATGTGGTCGATGACCATGTCGCAGGGCAGCGCCCTGAGCATGCTCTCGCGCGCGGCGAGTTCGCGGCCGTCCAGCTGCAGTTGCACATGCCAGCCGTGTGCGGCCACGCGCGCGGCCGTCGCGGGCAGCGTGTCCCAGGTGACGCCGCCGCCGGGCAGCATGTGATAGCGGATGCCGCGCATGCCGAGCTGGTGCAGCCGCGCGATTTCGGCGGCGGAGTCTCCGGGATAGACGATCGCCACACCACGCGTCTGGTGACGCTCATCTGCCAGTTGCCGCATCGCCATCAGCGTGCAGCGGTTGTCGTTGCCGTAGGCGGTGGGCTGCACGACCACGTTGCGCGTGAGGTCCAGGCGCGCGCGCAGTTTGCGGTAGGCGGCCACGGTGCCTGGCATCGACGGGAAATTCGTGCCCGGCAGCGGTGTGTATTCCGGCTCGAAAATATGCATGTGCGTGTCGCAGGCGCCTGCGGGCACGGGCAGGCGGGGTTTGGTTTCGGTCATTGGGCGAATGTCTTATGAGTCGGTAGCGAATTGAACGGTTTATCGTAAACCATTAATTCGTAGCCCGGATGGAGGCCGCAGGCCGGAATCCGGGGTCGGCACTGGCCATCGCGTCCTTGGGCCATGCGCGCGATCTGCCCCGGATTACGCTACGCTCCATCCGGGCTACAAAACCGGGTTGTCGTGCCCGGTGGCCAGGCCGTCATCAGCCACTTGCGATGCCTGTACGGCAACGGGCAGCGGCACACCCAGTTCCTGTGCCAGTTCCAGCACCAGGTGCAGATCTTTTCTCATGTTCGGCAGCGGCGCGCCGGGCGGCGCGGCTTCCAGCATGCCTTTCCACCGCGGTCCCAGGTCGTGCCACACCTGCAGCACGGTGCTGTTGGCGAGGCCCTGCTTCAGTACATTCTTCATGACGTCCGGCGCGACGCCGCCGGCAACACCCAGCGCCAGGCCTTCGAGCAGCGCCATCACATTGACGCCGAACACCAGCTGGTGCGCGAGTTTCGCTGCCTGGCCGGTGCCGACATCTCCGGTGTGGGTAATGTCGCGCGCGAACACCCGCATTACCGGCAACGCGCGCTGCAGCGTCTCAAACCCGCCGCCGACCATCAGGCTCAGCGTGCCTTCGCGCGCGGCGATGATGCCGCCGGAGATCGGCATGTCCAGCGTGTTGCCGCCCTTCGCGGCAATCTTCATCGCGATGCGCTGCACCGGCGCGGGCCCGAGCGTGCTGCCGGTGGCGAAAATCGCGTTGCGCTGGAAGGTGTCGAGAATGCCGTTCTTGCCCGAGACGATGGCATCGGTCTGTGCGGCGTCGGACACCAGGCTGATGATCAGGTCGCTCACCTCCGCGACGGCCGCGGGCGAGGCGCAGACCTGCGCGCCGAACGTGGCGAGTTCCCGCATCGGTTGCTCACGCACGTCGTACACCGCCGTGCGGTAGCGGGCTTTCAGCAGCAGTTCGGCGATAGGCCGGCCCAGCGCTCCCAGCCCGATGACGCCGACCCGCATTTGCGGCGGCTGCATTTATTGCGCCTTGATGCCGGCGTCCTTGATCACCTTGGTATAGCGGGTGATTTCGCTCTTCAGGTAGTCGCGGAATTCTTCGGGCGAATTGAGGATCAGGTCCACGCCCATGCCGGTGAGCTTGTCTTTGGTCGCGGGCTGATTGAATACCTTGACGATATCGCGCTGGATGCGCGTCACGAGTTCCGGCGGCATTTTTGCCGGACCGAGCAGTCCGAACCAGGTGGCGATCGCGTAATCCTTGAACCCCGATTCGGCGACGGTCGGCACATCGGGCGCCAGCGGTGAACGCTTGCTCCAGGTGTTGGCCAGCCCGCGCAGCTTGCCGCTGTTCACATGCGGCACGGCCACCGGCAGGTTGCCGAACATGATCGGGATCTGCCCGCCGATGGTATCGGCCAGCGCCGGGTTTTCGCCCTTGTACGGGACGTGGGTGATGCGGATACCCAGCATCGAACTCATCAGTTCGCCCGCCATGTGCGGCGAGGAGCCGACGCCGCCGGAACCGAAGGTCAGCGGCTCCTTGCTCTTTTTGGCGAGCGCCATGAATTCCTTGAAGGTCTTCGGCGGAAACGACGGATGCACCACCATCAGCAACGGCGTGTAGCCGGTCAGCGTGATCGGCGAAAAATCGCGCATGGTTTCGTAAGCCGCCTTGCCGTAGAGCGCGGGCGCCACTGCCACGCTGGTCTGCGGCGTCATCACCAGCGTGTATCCGTCGGGCGGTGACTTGGCCACCAGTTCGGCGGCGATCATGCCGCTCGCGCCGGGGCGGTTCTCGACCAGCACGTTCTGTTTCCATTCGGCGGTCAGGTTCTGCGCGAGGATTCGCGAAACGATGTCGGTGCTGCCGCCGGCGCCGAAGCCGACGAGGATGCGCACGGGTTTGGACGGATAACTTTGCGCGGCGGCAATACCGGCGGTCAGTGTGCAAACTGCGGCGCAGGCGGCAACAATGCGTGTGGTACGGCGATCGGTGGTCATGCGGGGTCGGCTCCTGATTTGCGCGGGTGATGTGGATGATTATGGAGAACGCTTTCGAGGCTCCCGGCGGCGTGCTCTGACGGCAATCAGTTCAGATCAAGCTTCGCCGCCTTCGCGAGTTTGTTCCATTTCGCCATTTCGGAGCGGATGTGCGCGGTGAACTGCTCCGGGGTCGAACCCACGGGCGTGGAGCCGTCGGTGGCGAGGCGCTTGGCGATGTCGGGATTTTTCAGCGCATCGACAATGCCGTTGCGGATTTTGTTGACGATGGGTTTAGGCACTTTGGCGCCGGTGATGACGCCGTACCACTGATCCACTTCGTAGCCCGGCACGCCGGATTCGGCGACGGTCGGGATGTCCGGCACGGCCGGCGAACGCTTGCCGGCGGTAATCGCCAGCACCCGCACGCGCCCCGCCTGCCAGTGCGCGCGCACGCCGAAGAACGTGCCGAAGCCGACCTGCACGTCGCCCGCGAGGTTGGCGATGACACCGGCGGCCGTACCCTTGTACGGCACATGGGTCATCTGCACCTTGGCCATGTAGTTGAACATTTCCCCGGCGAAATGTTGCAGCCCGCCGGTGCCCGATGAGCTGAACAACAGCTTGTTGGGGTTAGCCCTGGCGTAGGCAATCATCTCCCTGATGTTTTTCACCGGCACTTTTTCGTTGACGTACACCGCATAGAACAGCGAAGTCGCCTGCGAAATGCCCTGCAGATCGCGGCTCAGGTCGTAAGGCATTTTCGGATTGGTGCCGGAGTTGACGCTGTGCGAGGCCGAGATCAGGCAGATGGTGTAACCGTCGGCGGGCGCCTGCGCGGTCAGCTCAACACCG
>JANNHN010000306.1:0-1509 GCA_031404395.1 Betaproteobacteria bacterium | reverse complement strand
GCCTGACCCCCGTGGGTAGGCGGGTTGGAATAATTGGTCCGGATCACGCGTTTCAACTGGCTCAGCGTGCGTGCTGCTTCATCCTTGCTGGCAGTGACTATGCTCAGCGCGCCGACACGCTCGCCGTACAGCGACAGCGATTTGGAAAACGAGCTGGCCACAAACAACGCGGGAAACTCCGTGGAAAACCGCCGGACGACCGCCGCGTCCTCTTCCAGCCCGTCGGCAAAGCCCTGATAGGCCAGGTCGAGAAAGGGCACCAATTCGCCCTGCTTGACCACAGTAATGACCCGTTCCCATTGGGAGGCCGTCAGGTCGATGCCGGTGGGGTTGTGACAGCAGGCATGCAGCACCACGACGCTGCTCTTGGGCATCGCTTTGAATGCTGCCAGCATCGCGTCAAACCGGACGCCATTGGTGGCGGCGTCATAGTAGGGATAGGTTTTTACCGTGAAGCCGGCATATTCAAAAACAGCACGATGGTTTTCCCAGCTCGGATCGCTGATGTAGAGGTCTGCACCGGGATTGAAGCGGCGCAGGAAATCTCCGCCGACCTTGAGGCCGCCGGTGCCACCCAGCGTTTGCGCGGTTACGATCCTGCCCGATTTGACGGGTTCAGAGCTTGCCCCGAACAGGGCGTCCTGCACGGCGCGGTCATAGGCGGCGATGCCGTCGATGGGCAGGTAGTTGCGCGGCAACGGTAATTCGACCATCTGCTGCTCGGCGCGGCGCACGCACTGCAGCACCGGCACCTTGCCGTTGTCGTCGGTATAGACACCGACACCGAGGTTCACTTTTTTGGGATTCTGGTCGGCGTGATAAGCCTCGGTCACGCCCAGGATCGGATCCTTGGGCGCCATTTCTATTTTTTCGAGTATGGATGAGCTCATTTACCGTGAGAAATCGCGTGTGGGTTGTGAAAAAGTTGCGGAAAACCGCCATTCTATCCGCGTTTTTGCAGTGCACCCAAACTCTCAGTGACAGCACTCCAGCAAGGCGCATCGCCTGGGGACAGCGAAACCGGTAACATGGGCGTTTTTGCCCGATTTTCATGGAAATCATCACCTTCCCCGACAGCCCGTACCGGCTGCATCAGACATTTGCGCCGGCCGGGGATCAGCCCGAGGCCATTGCCAAGTTGACGGAAGGGGTGCGCGACGGGCTGGTCCACCAGACGCTGCTGGGCGTCACCGGTTCGGGCAAGACCTACACCATGGCGCATGTCATTGCGCGTCTCGGCGTCCCGGCGCTGATCATGGCGCCGAACAAGACGCTGGCGGCCCAGCTTTACTCTGAAATGCGCGAATTCTTTCCGGAAAACGCCATCGAGTATTTCGTCTCGTATTACGACTACTACCAGCCCGAAGCCTACGTGCCGTCGAAAGACCTGTTTATCGAAAAAGACTCGAACATCAACGAGCATATCGAGCAGATGCGCCTGTCGGCAACCAAGGCGCTGCTGGAGCGACGCGACACCATCATTGTCGCCACCGTGTCGGCCATCTACGG
>JANNHN010000305.1:0-2772 GCA_031404395.1 Betaproteobacteria bacterium | reverse complement strand
TGCGCAGGCGCTGGTGGACGAGGGTGCGCGGGTGATCGTCAATGGCCGCAACCAGCACACGGTCGATGCGACGGTCAAGGCGCTGGCGGCAACCGGCGAGGCGTATGGCGTTGCCGCGGATCTCGCCACTGCAGCGGGCGCCCAGCAGGTCATCGACTCCGCGGCGCGCATCGGGTCGGTGGACATCCTCGTCAACAATGTCGGTTACTTCGAGGTAAAGCCGTTTGCGGAAATTTCCGACCGCGACTGGATCGATATGTTTGAACTCAACGTGATGAGCGGAGTGCGACTGACGCGCGCGCTGTTCAACGGCATGCTCCAGCGCAACTGGGGACGCGTGGTATTTATCGCCAGCGAACAAAGTGCCAAGCCCAATCCCGACATGCTGCATTACGCGATGACCAAAACCGCGCAGGTGTCGCTGGCACGCGGACTGGCGGAAGCCACGCGCGGTACTGGCGTTACGGTCAACAGCGTGCTGGCGGCGCCGACCTGGTCGGCGGGCGTGGAAACTTTTCTCGGCAAGATCGGGCCTGAGCAGGGGAAGAGCGTCGAGGAAATGCGCACCGCTTATTTCGACGGGCCGGGCCGCACCTCGCTGTTGCAGCGCTGGGCAACGCCGGAAGAAATCGCCGCGCAGGTGGTATTCCTGTGCTCAGTGCGCGCGGCGGCAATCAACGGCGCTGCGCAACGCGTGGATGGCGGCATCGTCCGCTCATTGTTTTGATGTCATGCAAAATGTAATACAAGACGTAATATAACCAATTGATTTAATTGATATTTTTATCATGACTGCGCGCACACTGCAAAAAATCATCCACGCCATGGCCACCTCCGACGGCGCCGGCGTCAAACTCCACCGCAGCATCGGCCAGTCACCCGACGCGCGTCTCGATCCGTTCCTGATGCTCGACGAATTCGGCACCGACAATCCCGACGACTACATCGCCGGATTTCCGGATCATCCGCATCGCGGTTTCGAAACCGTGACCTACATGCTCGACGGCCACATGCTGCACCAGGACCACATGGGCAACCGCGGCGACCTGAAAAGCGGGGATGTGCAGTGGATGACTGCGGCGCGCGGCATCATCCATTCGGAGATGCCGCAGCAGTCCGCGGGCCGCATGCGCGGCTTTCAGTTGTGGATCAATCTGCCGGCGGCGGAAAAAATGAAGCCCGCGGCGTACCGTGACATACTCGCCGCGCAAGTGCCGGCGATGGCGTTGCCCGGCGGCGGACGCGTCAAGGTGATTGCCGGCACGCTGGCAGTCGATGGTAAAACAGTTGCAGGCCCGATCCAGGGACTCAGCACCGCGCCACTGTTCTTCGATGTGGAACTGGTGCCGCGGCAGGTTTTCCGGCACGCGCTGCCTGCGGGCCACAACGCATTTCTTTATGCCTACGAGGGTGATGTCGGCGTCGGCGAGCCGCCGCACGCATTGTCTGCGCGCAACGCGGGACTGCTATCGGATGGCGATCAGGTCACCGTGATTGCCGGAGACCACGGCGCACGCTTCATCCTGCTTGCCGGCAAGCCGATACGTGAGCCGGTCGTGCAATACGGCCCGTTCGTGATGAACACCCGTGAAGAAATCGAACAGGCGGTGCGCGACTATCAGGCGGGCCGGCTGACGCAGCCCGCTTGATAAAATGACCGTTCACCCTTCGACAAACCCAGGGCGAACGGTCATTTTATGAGTCTTTCGTGGTGATGCTGGGCGCTGTCGAAGCATCGAACCATGAACGGCGGTCCCCGTTTTGTCAGACGTTTTATTGCGGCTTGATGCCGGCGATTTGCGCGCCTTTCCTGTAGCGGGCGATTTCCTTCGGCAGCAGATCAGTCAGCTGCGCCACCGTCAGCGGCCACGCTTCGGCACCCTGCGTGTCGAGGAACTTCTTCATGTCAGCGCTGACCACGATCTTGTTGATTGCCGCGTTGATGAAGTTCAGGCGCTCGGCCGCCATGCCGGCCGGCGCGAAAGTGCCCCACCACAGCTGATACTCATAACCCGGCGCGCCTTGCGAGGCAATCGTCGGCAGGTCCGGGAACAGCGGTGATTTTTCAAGACTGGTGACGCCGAGGATGCGGATGCGACCGGAGTCGCGTTGCGGCAGCAGCGCCGAGGAACTGGCGATCACGATTTCGATTTCGCCCGAGGCGATTGCGGTGACCGCCAGCGAAATGCCCTTGTAGGGTACGTGCTCCATCTTGATGCCCGCCGCGGAGGCGAACAGCGCGCCGGAGAAATGGTTGTTGCCGCCGGTGCCCGAGGAGCCGTAGTTGAATTTTCCCGGATTTTTTCTGGCGAGGGCAATCAGTTCCTTGATGTTTTTTGCCGGCACCGACGGATGAACAGCGAAGAGCATCGGCGCACGCGCAGTCATGCCCACCGGGATGATGGCTCTGGCGTGGCGGCATTCAAAATTGCGTCATGCATCTCCTCAAGGTGCTTGCTCAAGTCGCCGGCAAGAAACCGAAGCCAACCCGGCAACAGGATTGGCAATTCTGCCGCAGCGCGGCTACAATGCGAACGGCGCCGGCTTCTTGAAGAAGTCCCGTGTTTTCAGGCCTGTTTTCGCCATCGGCACACGATCACAATCCCAAAGCAACGTGCAGGATCTTAGGTGGCGGGCCTAGTGGTAGTAATACCGTGCAGGTTCAAGTCCTGTTACCCGCAGTTTTTCAGTGCCTTTCCAGGGCGTCGTGCGTGCCACAGAAACTGGGGAGGCACGAATCTAAATGGGCCAGCTATTCGACACGATTCGACA
>JANNHN010000304.1:0-12084 GCA_031404395.1 Betaproteobacteria bacterium | reverse complement strand
AAAACGTGTCGCAGGCCGCACAGTTCGCGACCAGCGGCTCGACGCAAGGCGGCATTTTTGCGTACTCGCTGGCGTTGTCGCCGGAGATTGCAAAACTGGGGCGCTATGTGTTGTTGCCGGAAGACCTGCATCAGCCGCTGCGCCAGCGCATGGTGCTGGTCAAAGGGGCGGGCGAAACCGCGCGCGCTCTCTATGCTTATCTGCAGCAGCCTGCCGCACGGAAAATATTGGCACACTATGGTTTCGTGCTGCCTGCCGGGGCAGCTCAATAAATCATGGACTGGTCCGCACTCAGCCTGTCATTGAGGCTTGCCGCATGGACAGTGCTGATCCTGCTGCCACTGGGCATCTGGGTAGGGCACGCACTGGCTGCGTACAGCTTCCGGGGCAAGGCGTGGGTCGAGGCGTTGCTGGCGCTGCCGCTGGTATTGCCGCCGACGGTGCTGGGTTATTACCTGCTGGTGGCGATGGGCGGCGCATCGCCCATCGGACAACTCTATGAATCGTGGATCGGGCGGCCGCTGGTGTTCAGTTTTGAAGGATTGTTGATTGCTTCGGTGATTTTCAACATCCCGTTCGCGATCCAGCCCATGCAGCGCGGCTTCGAAGCCATCGCGCCGGAAGTGCGCGACGCCGCAGCCTGTTGCGGCCTGACGCGCTGGCGCACGCTGTGGCGCATCGAACTGCCGCTGGCCTGGCCCGGCATCCTGTCGGCGGTAGTGCTGACTTTTGCGCACACGCTGGGTGAATTCGGCGTGGTGCTGATGGTCGGCGGCAGCATACCCGGCGAGACCAGGACCATCGCCATCGCGATTTATGATCGCGTGCAGGCCTTCGACACCGCGGGCGCCGGCATCATGTCGGCCGTGTTGCTGTTCTTGTCACTGGCCGCGATCGGCGCCGCCTATTTCACGACTTCGCGTACACGGTCACGCCGCCATGGCTGAGCACGGCATCCACGTCCGGTTGCAGCAGAGCGGGCCGATTCCGCTGGCTGCTACGCTCGATTGCGCGCCGGGCGAAGTGCTGGCGCTGGTCGGGCCGTCGGGCAGCGGCAAGACCACCATCCTGCGCGCGATTGCCGGGTTGCTGCGCGTCAGGGATGGCGCAATTGCCTGCAACGGCGAGTGCTGGTTCGACTCCGGGCGCGATGTCTTTGTCGAAACGCGTCGCCGTCGGGTCGGTTACGTGTTCCAGAATTACGCGCTGTTCCCGCACCTGAGCGCATTGCATAACGTGATGGAAGCCATGCTCGAACTGCCACCCGCCGAGCGCGAGCGTCGTGCGCGTGACGTGCTGGCGCGGGTACGGTTGGCGGGTCTGGAAAATCGCGTGCCTGCGGCATTGTCCGGAGGTCAGCAGCAACGCGTTGCGGTGGCGCGGGCACTGGCGCGCGAACCACGGGTGCTGCTGCTCGATGAACCGTTCTCCGCGGTGGATCGCGCAACGCGCCAGCGGCTGTACCGCGAACTGGCCGAATTGCGGCGCACACTGGCGATGCCGGTGATCCTGGTCACGCATGATCTCGATGAAGCGCTGATGCTCGCCGACCGGCTGTGCGTGCTGCACCAGGGCCGCACCTTGCAATCCGGCGATCCGTATGCGGTGATGACGCATCCACAGACGGTGGAAGTCGCACAGCTCGTCGGTTTGCGCAACGTGTTCCGTGCCGGTGTGGTGGCTCATGACATGGCGCGCGGTGTGACCGTCATCGAATGGCGCAAGCACCGACTGGACGCGCGGCTGCAGCCGGAGTTTGCGGTGGGACAGCAAGTGACATGGACCATCCCGCAGGGCCATATCGTATTGCACCGGCGTGACCGTCCGTCGCGCGGCGAGCGCGAGAACCCGGTGTCTGGTACGGTGCTGGAGTATTTGCCGCTCGGCGAAAACGTCGCGCTGTCGGTGACCGTCAACAGCCCCGACCGACCGCCGCTGTTCCTGACCGTGCCCACGCACACCGCGCGCCGCAACGGCATCGCGCAGGGCGTGGAGATCGGCGTATCCCTGCTCGCCGAAGGGATACACTTGATGCCTGCCGACGAAACCCGCACTCCTGCCAAGTCCGGTTAAATCGCAAAGAGGGAGCAGCGCGACGAATTCCGACTGCCGCACTGGTAATATTCCCCCTTGATCCATTTGTCTGCGCACCCATGAAAATTTTCGGCTTCGCCGGCTATTCCGGCAGCGGCAAGACCACGCTGATCGAAAAGCTGATCCCGCTGTTCGTGCAATCCGGCCTGACGGTGTCGCTGATCAAGCACGCCCACCATACCTTCGACGTTGACCAGACAGGCAAGGATTCGTACCGCCACCGCCACGCCGGCTGCACCGAAGTGCTGGTGACTTCGTCGCGGCGCTGGGCGCTGATGCACGAGCTGCGCGGCATACCGGAACCGGGACTCACCGAGCAGATCGAACGCCTGTCGCCCTGCGACCTGCTGCTGGTCGAAGGCTTCAAGCACGAGCGTATATCCAAGCTGGAGGTGTACCGGGCGGTAACCGGCGAATCGCTGATCCATCCGCATGACGACAACATTGTTGCGGTGGCCAGCGATGCGAAAGTCGATACCCAATTGCCGCAATTCGACCTGAACGCGCCGGAGCAGATCGCCGCGTTCGTGCTGAAGCATGTAGGGCTGGGCTGAAAGATGATCACCCTGCTTTATTTCGCCCGGTTGCGCGAAGCGCTGGGCACCGGCTGCGAACAATTCGCGCTGCCGCCGGTGGTCAGGACATTAAGCGCGCTGCGTGCGCATCTGGCGCAGCGCGGCGGCGCCTGGGAAAAAGAAATGGCTGAGGGCCGCAACCTGCGCGCTGCAGTCAATCAAACCGTGGCCGCGGCGGATGCACCGATCGCCGACGGTGATGAAGTGGCGTTCTTTCCCCCGGTTACTGGGGGCTAGGAGCAGCGATGAACGTGCGCGTGCAGCAGGATGATTTCGACATCAGCGCCGAGATTGCAGCGATGCGCCTTGGCCATCCGAAAATCGGCGCCATCGCGAGTTTTGTCGGCGTGGTGCGCGACATCAACGACGGTGACAGCGTGGCGACCATGACGCTGGAGCATTACCCCGGCATGACCGAGAAATCCATCGCAACCATCATCGATCAGGCGCGCGGCCGCTGGGAGGTTCTTGATGCGCTGGTGATTCACCGCGTCGGCACACTGCAGCCCACCGACCAGATCGTACTGGTCATCGTCGCCAGCACACACCGCGGTGATGCCTTCGCCGCCTGCGAATTCATCATGGATTACCTGAAGACACAGGCGCCGTTCTGGAAAAAAGAAATTACGCCGCAGGGCGGGCGCTGGGTGGATGCGCGGGTGACTGATGATGCAGCGGCGCAGCGGTGGAAAAAATAGACCATTCAAACCCGCAGAAACCTATGATTGATCGTGAGGCTGCCATCATTGCGGAAGGTAAGAAATCCGATCACGACATGCCAGAAAAGCAACAAGACATGAAACCGGCGCCCAACAAACGCCCGTGGTGGCAGAACTGGAAAGTGATGCTGCCGGTATGGTTGCTGATCGGAGCACTGATCTGGCTTGGAGTGCACCTGAATGTGGATTCACGGGTGATTGCCGGCAGCGTATTTGTAATCGGATTGTTGTCGAACGCATTTGCCTGGTTGCTGGGAATCGTTGCACTGGTGCCGATCATCGGGCCGCTGATTGTCAAAATCCTGTCAGTGGGTTTTATATGGCTGCTCAACGCTTTGGGCTATCTGGTGTCGTTCGTCGCGATCCGCCGCGGGTATTCGAAGGACGTGTTGACTTACCGTGGCCTGACTGTGGCGCTGCTCGTTGGCGTTGTGATCGGATATGTGCTCGGTAAGTTGATATGACGCTGAAAAGGGAGACGACGCGAATGAAGCATGGATGTTTGAAAATCGCCACCGTTGTTGTTTTATGTGGCGTGACCGGGGCCTGGGCACAGACGTATCCGTCAAAACCTGTGCGCCTGATCGTGGCCTCCTCGCCGGGCAGCGGTGTGGACATACTCGCGCGTCTGGTCGCACCTAAGCTCACTGAGGCATTGGGGCAGCAGGTCATCGTCGATAATCGCGCCGGCGCCGGCGGCAATCTCGGCGCCGCCGTTGCCGCGCGTTCGACGCCCGACGGCCATAACCTGTTCATGGCGACGCCGGCTCACGCCATCAGTGGCAGCATGCCGGGCAAGCCCGGCTATGACCTTGTGCGCGATTTCTCGCCCATCAGTCTGCTCACCACCGGGCACTACATGCTGGTGGTGCATACGTCGGTTCCGGTGAAATCGGTGAAGGAGCTGATTGCTTTGGCAAAAGCCCGTCCGGGCCAGCTTAACTATGCTTCCGCCGGCAATGGCAATGCGACACATCTGGCCGGTGAGCTGTTCAACATGATGGCGAATGTGAAGACCGTGCATGTCCCGTACAAGGGCGGCGGTCATGCGCGGACCGAGTTGCTGGGCGGGCAGGTGGATTTCATGTTTCACAACATCACGGCCGTGCTCGGGGACGTCAAAATGGGCAGGCTGCGGGCGCTGGCGGTGACGGGGCCCAAGCGGGCATTGGCTGCGCCAGAGGTCCCGACGGTTGCTGAAGCCGCACTGCGCGGCTACAACATCACGTCGTGGTTCGGTGTCATGGCGCCGGCGGGCACTGCGCCGGAGATTATCGGCAGGCTCAATCGCGATTTTGTGAAAGTCATGCAGGTTGCGGATGTCCGGGAAAAGCTGGCGGTACTGGGCTCGGAAGCGCTGGGTGGTTCTCCCGGCGAGTTTGCTGCTCACCTGAGGGGTGAGCATGACAAATGGAGCAAGGTGGTCAAGCAGGCCGGGATCACGATCGATTGAACTGTTGCGCCTGTACGATGCACGCATGGCTGTTGAAACTGCATGTTAAGATTTCAACGCCATGGGACAACGACATCTTGCCTGCCTGACGTTTGATTTCGATGCGATCTCGGGATGGATCGCGCGGGGCATGACCTCGCCATCGCCGATTTCCCGCGGGGAGTTCGGCCCGAATGTCGCATTGCCGCGCATCCTTGAATTGCTGAAAAAATACGACGTGTCGACGTCGTGGTACGTGCCCGGGCATACGCTGGAAACTTATCCTGACCAGTGCAAACAGGTGTTCGATGCCGGGCACGAGATCGGCCATCACGGCTGGACGCACCGCCCACCCGCCGGGTTGTCGCGCGCAGAGGAGGAAGCTGAACTGGTGCGCGCCAACGACAACATCAAACAACTGACCGGGCGCAGCGCGCGTGGCTACCGCTCGCCGTCGTGGGATCTGTCGCAGCATTCGGTGGAGTTGCTGCTCAAACACGGTTTCGTTTACGACAGCAGCATGATGGGCGACGACTATACGCCGTACCGTGTGCGCAACGGCGACATCATCGAGTTGGAAAAGCCCGCGGTTTTCGGACCCGAAACGAAATTGATTGAAATACCGGTCAGCTGGACGCTGGATGATTTTCCCCATTTCGAATTCATCCGCACGCCGACCTGGATCCTGCCCGGCAACATGAATGCCAACCGCGTGCTCGACAACTGGATTAACGACTTTGTTTATCTGCGCGACAACCTGGAGTGGGGTGTCATTACCTACACTTTCCATCCGTTCGTGATTGGTCGCGGCCATCGCATGCTGGCTTTGGAAAAACTGATCCGTACGCTCAAGGATGGCGGGGCGGTTTTTACGACCCTCGAAAATGCCGCCGCCGAATATGAGCGGCGGGCGCCGTTCACAACACCGGTTTAGTCATTGCTGCGGAAAGTGCTGCAATAGCCGCAGCGTCACGCGATCAAATTAACATAAGTAATTGATTTTAAATAATATTTAATTCGATCACGAAAGCGCTGTGAGCTGTCGTCAGCGTCGGCGGATTATTTGCGGGTTGTCTTTTTCTTTTTTCCGGCAGACTTGCGCGGGACGGCGAATTTTTTTGACGGCGCAGCGCGTTTGCCGACCTTTACGGGTTTTCCGCTACGTGCCGACTCGAGGATAGCTTCCAGCGCCGTGACGCCGTGAATTTCATCGCCGCCGGCGATGGCCATGGGTTGTTTGCGGGCCACTGCTTCCGCAAAATGTTCAAGCTCCGCGCGTTCGGTGCTGGTATCCGGGAATGACATGAGCTGCGGGCGTTTGCGTTCGCGCAAGTTGTCGGGGTTGAGCAGGCACACGCGCATCTGCCACGTCGCCAGGTGCTCAACGTCGCCGACTTCCACCCAGCCGTTCGACCCGAATACCTGCATGCGCCAGGTTTCAGCGGTGGCGATAAACGTGCCGAGATAACCGCTGGCGCCCGCCTTAAAGCGGAACAGCATCGAAGTCGTATCGTCGATGCCGTAATCGAGCGCGCGGCGAAAGCTTTGCGCATAAACCGTGTCGACGTGGCCGGCGAGGTAGAGCATCGCATCCACGACGTGCACGCCGCGACCGGTCATGCCGCCGCCGGGGCCTTCATCGGGTTTTTGCCGCCAATGATCCTTTGGATACCAGTAGACACTGGGTCCGCAGAAATTGCCTTCGATATGCAGCAGCTTGCCGAGACGGCCGTCATCCAGCATGCGGCGGATTTCCTGCAGCGCCGGCTGGAAGCGCCAGTTGTAGCCGACGGCGAGGGTCACGCCTTTTTTGGCGCAGGCGCGAACGGCCTCTTTCGCCGATTCGGTAGTCATGGTGAACGGCTTTTCAGTGAACACATGTTTGCCGGCGCGGGCGGCAGCGATGATCAATTCCGCGTGCAGGCTGTGCGGCGTCGCCAGCACGATGGCGTCGACAGCGGGATCGGCAAGCATTTTGCGATAGTCGTCATAGAGCCGGATGCCCTGACGATCCGCGTATTCCTGCACTTTCGCCGGTGTGCGTACCGCGCCCGCGACGAAACGGATCAGTTTGCTTTTGCCCTGCACGCTGTTGACCAGATTCTGTCCCCAGCGGCCCAGCCCGATGACTGCGGCGTTGATCATGAATGTCCTCTGTCCGGCTGACGGTTGTTGATTTTGTATGCATCAATAGGCAACGCGATGCGCGGCGCTGTGCTACTGGATCTTGATGCCGGCATCCCTGATCACCTTGGACCACAGCTTCTTTTCCGCCTGCACCACTGCATTGAGCTGTTCGGGGGTGCTGCTGCCCGGTTCCACGCCGTCCCGCGACAGGCGTTCCTTCACGTCGGACAGGGCCATCACGCGCACCAGTTCCTTGTTGAGACGGGCTACGACGGTCTTGGGTGTTTTGGCCGGCACAAACACCCCGTACCACGAGTTCACTTCGAAACCTGGCAGCCCCTGTTCGGCAATGGTGGGGATATCGGGCGCGCCGGAGGAGCGTTTGAGTCCACTCACCCCCAGCGCCTTGAGTCGCCCGGCTTTGACATGGGGAATCGCCGGCAGCAGCGGACCAAAACCGAGTTTGACTTCGCCGCCGATCAAAGCCGGCAGCGCCGCGCCGCTGCCCCTGAAGGGGATGTGCGTGAGCTTGATGCCGGCCATCGAGGACAGCAGTTCCGCCGCCAGATGGTTGGCAGTGCCAATTCCCGACGAGGCATAGTTGATGTCGCCCGGTTTGGCCTTGGCGAGCGCGACCAGATCCCTGATCGAATTTGCCGGCAGCGATGGATGTGCCGAGAGGATGCTCATCGAGTCGCCCAGCTTGGATACCGCGGCAAAGTCCTTGTCGGGATCAAAGCCCACTTTCTGACCGATGACGGGTGCGATGACAAGGGGACCTCCCGTGCCGAGCAGGATGGTATGGCCGTCGGGCTGGGCGTCGGCCACAATCTCGGCACTGAGATTGCCGCCGGCGCCGGCGCGGTTGTCCACCACGACCTGCTGGCTCAGCCCGTCGGCAAGCTTGCTGCCCACCACGCGGGCGATGGTGTCACTGGGTCCGCCCGGCAGAAAACCGACGACAAAGCGCACGGGGCGGGTTGGGTAAGTGTCTGCGCTCCAAGCGAGGCCTGCAGGTGCACAGCAGGTCAGGACGCAGGCGGTGAACAGGGCGTACCTGGGGGAGGTCATGGTATTTCTCCTGGTATGGTTGAATGAATGCTGTGTTGGGATGACTGCCGCATCAGTCCAGAACGACGCCGGATTGCTTTACCAGCCTGGCCCAGCGTGCCGCGTCTTCTTTGATGAGTTTTGCGAACTCGGTCACGGTGGTGTATTCAACTTCGATGCCGTTGTTCGCCAGCCGGTCGATCACGGATTGCAGCTCCAGCGCTTTCTTGATTTCAAGATTGAGTTTGTTGATGATCGACTTGGGTGTTGTTGCCGGCGCCATCAGGCCGTACCACACCGGTACCTCGTATCCCGGCAGGGTTTCGGCGATCGTCGGTACATTCGGTGCGGCCTGCGCACGCTTGGCACCGGTGACGCCCAATGCCCGCAGTTTGCCAACCTTGATCTGCGGCAAGGCGGCCAGCACCGGAAGAAAACTGATTTGTACCTCACCCTGCATGGTGGCCAGGATGTTTGCCGCCGCGCCCTTGTAGGCTACGGCCGTGAGCTGGACGCCGCTCATCACGGAAAACAGTTCTCCGGCAAGGTGGTTGGTCGATCCTTGTCCGGAGTGGCCGAACAGCAGTTTGCCCGGGGGCTGTGTTTTGCCGTAGGTGACCAGCTCCCTGACAGTGGTGGCGGGAATCGAGGGATTGATCATCATCATCGTGGCCCCCATGCCGATGACCGACAGCGGGGCAAACGCCTTCAGGGGATCGTAGGCCGGTTTGCGCTTGAAATTAGGACTGATGGTGATGACCGGCTGACCCATGAACAGCGTATACCCGTCAGGGGTCGCGTTGGCGGCGATGTCCATGGCCAACGCGCCGCCGGCACCGGGACGTCCGTCGATAACGATGCGTTGTCCGAGTTGCTCGCCCAGTTGGGTGGCCATGGTGCGGGCGATGGTGTCGCTGACACCTCCGGGCAGATAACCGGTGATGATGCGCATGGGACGGTTCGGGTAGGGTAGTTCTGCCGCGACGACAGTGACGCCGGTCATGACCAGCAAGACCGTCAAGGTGAGCCAGATAAGGCGCATACCGAAGCTCCGCAGGAGTAAGTGCAGGTTAACCGACACTTGCGCCGGAATCCTTGACGATCTTCCGCCACTTTGGAATTTCAGTGCGTATCAGCGTTGAAAATTCTTCGGGTGTGCTGGTCGTCATATCTACTCCCTGGCTGAAAAATCGCGATTTCATATCAGGGGATTCAATAATGCTAACGATTTCCCGGTTTAACTTCATGATGATGTTGCGCGGCGTCGCTGCGGGCGCCAGGATGCCGTACCAGGGTGTGAAATCATAGCCGGGCACGCCGGCCTCAGCGACGGTAGGCAGTTCCGGCGCCTGGGGGGAGCGCTTGCCGCTGGATATGGCAAGTACATGCAGGCGACCGCTGCGTACGTGCGGCATACCCGTCAACAGGTTGCTGAACATCAGGTGCGATTCGCCCGAGATCAGTGCATTGAGTGCCGCGGCATTGCCTTTGTATGGGACATGCACGATGCTGATCCCGGACATGGATTTGAGCATTTCTGCCGCCATGTGGGTCGGACCGCCGCTGCTGGCCGTTGCAAAATTGATGCGGCCGGGTCTTGATTTTGCCGCGGCGATCAGTTCGCGAACCGACTTTGCGGCCACGGACTGATGTATGAACAGACCCAGCGGCAGGGTTGCAATCAACGTGATGGGGGAAAAATCCCTGACCGGGTCGTAATCCAGCTTTGCATAGAGGCTCGGATTGACCGCGTGGGTGCCGATGTGTCCGGTTACCAGAGTGTGGCCGTCGGGGGCTGAGCGCGCCGCAAGTTCGACACCGATGCTGCCGCCGGCGCCACCGCGGTTGTCGACAATAACCTGCTGTCCCCAGGCCGCGGTCATTTTCTCACCGATAGCTCTGGACATGATGTCCATGGGGCCGCCCGCGGCAAAAGGCACGATGAGTCTTATCGGTTTGCTCGGATAGTCCGGCATTTGCGCTGCATCGGCGGCGCAGTTTGAAAACGCAAAACCCAGCGTAGCGATGATTGTTGCCGGTATGTGTTGCATGCCTTGTTTCCTTTCACGCAAATCTTGTGCAATTTTCGTGCCGTCCGTACTTATGCTTCCGCAACCGCACCGGACCACGGCGACATCACATCCGAGATGCCGTAATGCTCGCCCGATTTCGGGTCACGGAGCACCGCGCTGGGGCACGCGAAGTTCGTTGGATAAACCACCAATTCACTCAAATTGACGGGAAATTTTTCAGCCAGCGCAGCGTGCACGGCATCCGGATGACGAGGGTCAACACCGACGGTATCGCCGCCACTGGCATCGATGCGTGGCTGATGGAACGCATCGGCGAGCGTCATGCCATGGTCAATCAGGAAAGAGCTGATCTGGTACACCGCGGGCAGAATCTTGCGGCCACCCGATGCGCCGGCTGCGAACCACGGCTTGCCGTCCCGTGTCGCGATGACCGGGCACATATTTGACAATGCGCGTTTGCCTGGCGCAAGACAGTTGGGCGATTCAGGGCGGGGATCGAACCACATGATGCCATTGTTCATCAGCACTCCGCTCGAGGGCAGCACTACTTTGGAGCCGAATACCGACAGCAGGGTCTGGGTCAGGGCGACCATATTGCCATGCCGGTCGATGACGTTGAGATGGGTGGTCGTCGAGGGGTCGCGCTGGTCGCTGGTGTCGCCCATCGTCGTCAGGCGTTCGGCGTACGCATTGCGCAGCGCGTCGGCGTAGGCCACAAAAGCGTCGGCATGCGGCCCTCCGGGCTGGAAGCGGAGCTCCCGCAGCGGGGCAAGGGCGCGCAGCAGCGTCGGTCCGGCAGTGAGTTCGGGAGCCAGTGCCAGGTGCGCGTTCTTGTACTCGGTTTCGATGGGCGCCACGATGCGGGCATGGAAATTTTTCAGATCTGCCGCAGCGAGGTTGCCGCCCATGGCTTTTAAATCCCGGATGATGCCGGAGGCAATATCACCTTCGTAAAAATCACGGGGGCCGGCGTCCGCCAGCCTCCTCATGGTCGCGGCAAGTCCGGACAGCTTGAGCCGTCGCAGTGGCGCGCCAGCCGCGGTGACCGGCGGAAAACCGTCAGGGAGCCAGATGTCGCGCGTGGTCGGGTAGCGCGCAAGTTCCTTGGCCATGGTGGCGACCTTGAGCGTCAGATACCAGTCAACGGCAATGCCTTCATCGGCCAGGCCGATTGCGGGCTGCATCACTTCGCTGAAGGGCATGGTGCCGAATTTTCCGAGGGCAGTGCTCAAGCCGTCCACATGACCGGGTATGGCAATCGACATCGGGCCATGGACATTGCGATCGTCCTGCACCGTAGGCCAGGTGAACAGATCGCTGGTGTAACCGCCGGTCATGGGATAGTCGGCAGGATCCAGTCCGTGCGGTGAAATAGGGCCAAAATCGACGACGTGAACGCGGTTTTCTTTCGCGAGGTAGACGAGCATGAAACCCACACCGCCCAATCCGCTGTTCCAGGGCTCTGCGGCGGCCAGCGCGAAGCCTGTCGTCACGGCTGCATCAATGGCATTGCCGCCGGCGGCCAGCATTTGCGCGCCGGCCTTGCTGGCGATGCGGTTCTGCGAGGCGACGATTCCGCCACGGGCGCAAGCGACGGGTTTGCTGACGTTCCAGTTCTGTACGAAATGAGTGCTCATGATGTGGATCGGGAGGGAAAAGATGAATATATAATCGGTTGAATGCTAATCGAAAAGTATCGTTATCGCATAGCGCTACCGAAAATACTCCCCGTGTTCAACAGCACCGTCGTTCAACCATTGTCCCGACCACAGCTCAATGACCAAGCACATCGTCTGCCTGACTTTTGATTTCGATGCGATCTCCGGTTTCATCGCGCGAGGGCAGACTTCTGCCAGCTGGCGGTCGCGTGGCGAATTCGGCCCCCGTGTCGGCGCGCCGCGCCTGCTCGCATTGTTTGCAAAATACGGCATACGCACGTCATGGTATGTGCCCGGCCATACCATAGAAACATTTCCCGAGGCGGTCGGGAAGGTAGTGGAGGCCGGCCACGAAATCGGCCACCATGGCTGGACACATCGCCCGCCGGCCAGCCT
>JANNHN010000303.1:0-3712 GCA_031404395.1 Betaproteobacteria bacterium | reverse complement strand
GTTGGTCAGCCAGTTGCCGGTGAATACCGCGATGGCATGCGTGTCGCCCTTCTTCTCGGCAACATAAGCCATGGCCGTCAAGCCGCCGCCGCCGGTCTTGTTGTTGACCGTGAAACGCACCGGCGCAAGATTTTCCTTCTCGATGGCCTGCGCAATAAAACGCGCCAGCACGTCGGCGCCACCGCCGGGTCCGGTATGGACGATGAACTCGACCGGTTTGGTCGGTTTGAACTGCGCCCAGGCGGGAACTGTCGCCAGCGCCGCGGCGCAGGCCGCAATAATGATCGATGTACGTAATTTCATTTTCGCTGTCTCCTCATTGATTTTTGAATTTGTTCTGCTGTTTTGAACGCGCTTCAGCCGTTCTCTTCGATTGCCTTCAGTCGCCACGCATTCACGCTGCGAAACAACGGCAGCAACAGCAACGCGGCCGTTAAAAGTAACATTGTTGCGGATATCGGTCTAGACACCAATATCGACAGATCGCCCTGCGACATCATCAGCGACTGGCGCAGCGCACGTTCCATCGGATCCCCCAGTACGAGGCCGAGGATCAGCGGCGCCGACGGATAATCCAGTCGCCGCATCGCATAACCCAGCAGGCCGAATGCCGCCAGCAGGCCGCAGTCGAACAGGCTGCCCGACACTGCATACACCCCGACCAGCGAAATACCGAAAATGACCGGGTACAGGATGTATTCCCGCACCTTGAGGATCTGCGCAAACAGCGGGATCAGCGGCAAATTGAGCACCAGCAGCATGACATTGCCCACATACATGCTGGCCACCAGCCCCCAGAACAAGTCCGGGTTGTCCTGGATCATCAGCGGCCCTGGCCGCAATCCCCACAATATGAATGCCGCAAGCAGTATCGCCGTGGTGCCCGATCCCGGAATGCCCAGCGTCAGCAGCGGCACCATCGCCCCGCCGGTTTCGGAGTTGTTCGCGCCCTCCGGCGCCGCCACCCCCTCCGGGACGCCGGTACCGAATTTCTCCGGGTGCTTCGAAACCGCTTTCTCGATCCCGTACGAAATGAAAGACGCTATGGTCGATCCGGCGCCCGGCAGCACGCCGATGATGAAACCGATCACCGAACCGTTGAGAAATGCGAACCGGCACGCCTTGAGTTCTGCGATCGTCGGCAGCAGGTTGCGCAGCCCCTTGGGCACCGGCAGCAGCGTGCCTTCGTTGCGCTTCTCCATGTTGCCGAACACTTCGCCCAGCGCAAACACGCCGATAGCGACAATGACGAAATCCACGCCGTCGAGCAGTTCGGACTGGCCGAACGTAAAGCGCGATTCGTCGCTGAACAGGTCGATGCCCATGCCGGCGATCCACAACCCGACCAGCATCGCCAGCAGCGCCTTGACCATCGAATCGCCCGCCAGCAGCACCACCATCGCCAGTCCCATTGCCATCAACGCGAAGTATTCCGGCGAGCTGAACGACAGCGCGAATTTTGCCAGCGGCGGCGCCACCAGCATCAGTCCCAGCACGCCCACGGTTCCCGCGATAAAGGAGGCGATCGCCGCGATGCCCAGCGCGGCGCCGGCGCGCCCCTTGCGCGCCATCTGGTAGCCGTCTAGACAAGTCACCACGGATGCGGATTCCCCCGGCACGTTCAGCAATATGGCCGTCGTCGAACCGCCGTACTTGGCGCCGTAATAAATCCCGGCCAGCATGATCACCGCGGTAGTGGGGGGCATCTTGAAAGTCAGCGGCAGCAGCATGGCAATCGTTGCCGCAGGCCCGAGTCCGGGCATAATGCCGACCACGGTACCGAGGAATACGCCGACGAAACACCAGAACAGGTTCAGCGGCTGGAACGCGACGGCAAAACCATGGCCGAGGCCGGCAAGCATTTCCATATCAGAATCCCAGTGGCCCGACCGGCAGGCTCACATCCAGCGCAAACGGAAAAACCAGATAGAAACCGGCGGCATTGCCCGCGGCGACGGCCAGCGCCACTTTCAACGGCTTGCCGTACATCACGGCCACCACGAACAGCGTCAGCAGCCCAAGCGCAATCAGGAAACCGGTCATTTTCAGCAACGCGACACAACCTGCAAATGCCACCCAGACCGTCAACGCGCGTCCGATACCGCGCCAATCGACGGGCTCGCCTTTGATCTGCGCCGGCCGTATGAAAGAACTCGCGATCAGTACCAGCGACAGCACCACCATGGCGATGCCGTACCACATCGGAAAAAATCCCGGGCCCGGCCCTTCAGCGCTGCCGTAAGTCCATTGCCGTGCTTCACTGATGATGAATACACCCAGCGCGGCAAGCACCGCACCGGACACTACATCACCCTTGAGCCAATTCGCCTGCGTCACGTATTACGCCTCCGACAATGTTGTGATTTTCGGCAATTTTTCGGCAATATCTGTCAGCGCGGTGCGCGCTGGTAGCGGCCCACGGGCACGATTTCCGCAGTGGTGCCGCCAGGCGCGCGGAATTTCACCGGGATCACGCCGGGATCGCTGATGATGGTGCAGCCGAATTTCCTGATTTCCGCGGCGTATTTTTCGACATCATCGACTTCAATGGCGAAATGATGAATGCATGGACCTTCGCCGGACGCCTTGGACTCCGCCGACTGCGTGCCTTCGTCATACTTGATCAGCGTGAAATCGAGATCACCATCGGTCAAATGCCGCGATACATGATCGCGTGTTTTCTTCGTCACGACTTCCTTGAACCCGAAAATCTTCTGGTAAAACTCCGTGGTTTTTTCGAGGTCTTCGACCTTCAGCGCCAGATGCACGATGCGGTTCATGGAAATGCCTTTTTATAGAAATTGTTTGCTTCAGGAATTGATTTCATAACCCGCGGTGCGCAGTTGCGGACGAAATTCCGGTGCAGTCAGGCGGCGCACAAATTCCCGCGCCAGTTCCGGTTGCGCAGCACGCGCCGCAACGCCGGCGGTGTAAACCGTTTTGATCTGGAACTCGTCGGGCAGCGGACCTGCCAGTGTCACCCTCCGGTTCGGCAGGATTTCAGTATTCTGCGTAATGCCCAATTCCAGCGCGCCGCTGCTGTCCGCCAGCCAGTTCATCGCCGCGTAGCCGTTCGGAAAAAATCGCATGCGATCTTCAACCTGTGTAGCCACGCCCAAGCGCTCCATCAGTTTCATCACCACTTTACCCGCAGTGGCAGTGGCGGGATCCGGGCAGACGATGACCGACGCCGCCAGAATGTTGCCGCGCAGCGCCTCGCGCGTGCGCACCTCCGGCAGCGGCGTGCCGGCGCGCACCGCCACTCCGGTGCCGACCTTGCCGATGTCGGTCACCGAAGACACCGCCACCAGCCCGCCCGACACCAGATCCTGGATGAGCTGGGCGCTGAGAATGATCACGTCCACCGGCTCACCGCCGACCATGCGCGCTTTCATCGCCCCTACCGCGCCGAACGCGGCCTCCACTG
This sequence comes from Betaproteobacteria bacterium, assembly GCA_031404395.1. Lineage (GTDB taxonomy): Bacteria > Pseudomonadota > Gammaproteobacteria > Burkholderiales > SG8-41. The sequence continues at coordinate 285 of JANNHN010000303.1, read as the reverse complement.
AGTGCCCGGTGTCGCGCTGGTATGCATCGATCACCTGCTCACAGACAGCCTGGGCTGCCCCGGCGCTCAGCACGCGCAATACCGCCATGTCCTTGTCCCCTCCGGAATTGGATCAGTCGTTAATGTTACCAGCAACATCCCGTCGCTCCTACCCCTCCACGCCGCAACTTGCCCCTGCACGACGCGTGGACTAGGCTTCATCGCATCATGAAACGCGTACACAATGCCCGGCACATGACCGAGGCGCACCTGATCCGCGGTTTTCTCGAGTCGCACGGCATCGCA
>JANNHN010000302.1:0-2703 GCA_031404395.1 Betaproteobacteria bacterium | reverse complement strand
GGATCACTACGAAAAGCGCTTCACCATCGAAGCGCGCGCCGCCGGCGGGCTGAATCACCCGAACATCGTCACCATCCATGACATCGGCCGCAGCGGCGACCTCGCTTACATGGCGATGGAATTTCTGGAAGGCCGTGAACTCAAGGAACTGATCGCCAGCAACGAACTGACCGCCGACCGCGCGCTGGAGATCGCCGCGCAGGTAGCGGACGGCCTGGCCTATGCGCACACACACGAAGTCGTGCACCGCGACATCAAGCCGGCGAACATCATGATCTTGAATGACGGTCGCGTAAAAATCACCGACTTCGGCATTGCCCGCATGCGCACCGCCGATGTGCGCACGCAAACCGGCGTGGTGCTGGGCTCGCCGCGCTACCTGTCGCCGGAGCAGGTGCTGGGCAAGCGGTCGGACGCCCGCGCCGACATTTTCTCGTTGGGCGTGATCATTTATGAAATGGTCGCTGGACAGGCGCCGTTCACCGGCATCGACATCAATTCGCTGATGTTCCAGATTGTCAATTTCAATCCGGCGCCGCCGAGCATCCACAAAACGACGCTGCCGGCGATGCTCGACCTGATCATCGCCAAGGCACTCGCCAAGACGGCGGACGAACGCTACGCGACCATTGCAGAACTCGCCACCGACCTGCGCGCTTGCCAAGGCATGGGAGCGACCACCACACCGCTGCAGGCCTCAACGTCGCGCATGGTCGCGGCGCCGGTCGGCACGCTGACCGACACGCTGCCTGCTACGCGCACTGAAGACCGCAGCCCGTCCACCATCGACGATACGCTGCCCAACGATGCCCTGCCCGCGCGCGGTCTCGCCAAGGGGTTTGATTCGATGTCGGCAACCATGCGGCTCGCCGCAAAAACCGGTGCAATTACCGACCCCGATACATTCGCAAAAAGTTTGGGGGTCAGCCGCCACTCGATCGACGCTGCCATCATGGACGCCGGGGTCGATCACGATCACAACTGGAGCGCGACCACCGTGGCGCACGCACCGCCGTGGTCAACGCGCGACCGCCATATTTTCATGGGCGCTGTCGCCGGCGCCGCAGTGCTGGGTGCAATCATCGTTTTCGTCTGAATTTGTTCTAAAACATCCTCATGCGCATCACTGCCGTCGAAGCTATTGCCGTCGATATTCCATTGAGCAAAAATTTCGGCGGCTCGACCTACAACGTACTCAAGCGCTCGACGATCATCACGCGACTGCGCACTGACGCGGGGCTCATCAGCAATGTCTATAACGGCGATAACCGCGCCCATGGTGTGCAGATTGCCAAGCTGATCGAAAACGATTTATTCAATGTAATCAACAAGTTGTCTATATTCGAGCGGGAACGCGCCTGGAGCAACATGTTCGCGCTGACTCACAGCGCTCCCGACAAAAAACTGCTGCTTGAAGCCATCGCCTGCATCGACTGCGCGATCTGGGATCTCACCGGCCGCGCACTGGGCAAGAGCGTGCGCGAACTCATCGGCGGCTACACCGATCGGTTGCCGGTCATTTCCATCGGCGGTTATTACATGCCCGGCAAGACACACGCCGACATTGCCCGCGAAATCGAGTCTTACCGCAATGCCGGCATGGCGGGCTGCAAGTTCAAGGTCGGCGGATTATCCCCCGAAGAGGACGCCGCACGGGTTGCGGTTGCGCGCAAGGCCGCCGGCGACGATTTCATTTTGTGCGTCGATGCCAATCGCGGCTGGCCCGCCGCAGACGCCATCCGCTTCGCGCGGCTGGTCGAGATCCACAACATTCGCTGGTTTGAAGAACCCTGCCACTGGTACGACGACGCTGCGCAAATGGCGCACGTGCGGCAGGCCACCACCATTCCGGTCACCGCCGGCCAAAGCGAAATCACCAGCCATGCCATCCGCCGCCTCGTCGATGCGCAGGCGGTGGATCTCGTCAACTATGATGCTTCCGAGGGCGGCGGCGTCACGGACTGGCTGCGCGCCGCCGGTCTTTGCGCAACCGCCGGCGTCGCCATGGCGCATCACGAAGAAGCGCAAATCGCCAGCCACCTGCTCGCTGCAGTGCCCCACGGCACCTATGCGGAATGTTTCGCCGATCCGGCGCGTGATCCGGTATGGCAACAACTATGGGTCAATCGTCCCGCAGTCAAAAACGGCGTAATGCCGGTGGCCGCAGGGCCGGGCTTCGGCATCGAGCTTGATGAACAGATGGTGAAGAAATACCGCGTTAACTGAAGGACAAAAACTTCTTTTAACCACAGAGGACACAGAGTTCACAGAGAAAATAAAAAACTGATGCAGGGTTTATGCTGTTCTCTGTGTCCTCTGTGGCAAAAGCTGTTGAAGTTGCCTTCAGCCCTTCTCCAGGCTGATCGCGGTCAAAATGCCCTGCATGATGGCATAGGGCGTAGGCGGACATCCGGGCACCGCGACATCCACCGGAATCACGTTGGAGACGCGGCCGCAGCTCGCGTAACTCTCGCCGAAGATGCCGCCGGTGCAACCGCAGTCGCCGGTGGCAATCACCAGTTTCGGTGTCGGCGTCGCCTCGTAGGTGCGCTTCAGCGCAACCTCCATGTTGCGCGACACCGGCCCGGTCACCAGCAGCAGGTCGGCATGGCGCGGACTCGCCACGAACTTGATGCCGAGGCCTTCCAGATTATAGTAAGGATTGCCCAGCGCGTTGATCTCGAGCTCGCAGCCGTTGCACGA
>JANNHN010000301.1:0-1847 GCA_031404395.1 Betaproteobacteria bacterium | reverse complement strand
CTCTTTTCCGAGCCGATTGAACGGCTGGAAAAGCTGCGCCAATTTTTCCGGAGTCAGTCCTTCGCCGGTGTCCCTGACGCAAATGCGAATGCGCCCCGGGATACTCGCGTCGTAGTCCACGACAACCGATCCGCCTATTTTGTTGTATTTGATCGCGTTGGAAAGCAGGTTGATGAGAATCTGCTTCACCCGTGTCCGGTCGGCTTTGACGAAGTACGGAATTCCGAACTGGGGAAAAATCATGCGGATGTCGTGTGTTTTCGCCTGCGGTTCGATCATGGAGTGGCATTCAAGCACGACTTCGTTGAGCAATATCGGTTCCAGTGACAGCGGCAGTTTCCCGGACTCGATCAGTGCGAGATCGAGGATTTCGTTGATCAGTTCCAGCAGGTACCACCCTGCCTTGAGAATCTGATCGATGCTGCGCTTCTGGGAGATTGTTGGCGACGGCGTGCCGGATTCCATGAGCTGAGCAAAGCCGAGGATCGCACTGAGCGGCGTGCGCAGCTCATGGCTCATGCTGGACAGGAAATCCGATTTCGCGAGATTGGCTTTTTCCGCTGCGGCCATGGCCTTTTGCAGTTCCGTTTCGACCTGCTTGCGCACGGAATTGTCGGCACCGATCAGCAGATAACCGATGATTTCGCCGTAGTCATCGCGCAGCGCCGTGATCGAGATGATGGCCGGGAAACGGGTGCCATCCTTGCGGATATAGGTCAATTCATAGATGTCCTCGATCCCGCGCGAAGCTTTGAAAGCCAGGGCCTCGAAGCCCGGCGTAATGGGGGTGGCGAGCTCGCGGCTTAATGCGTGGGCGCGTGCCGTCACTTCCTGCAGATCATGGATGTCGCTGGGGTTTATCCTGTTCACCACCTCGGCAGCCGCGTAGCCCAGCATGCGCTCGGCGCCGACATTGAACAACTGGATGATGCCTTTCTCGTCAGTGGCAATGATCGAGAAATTGGCGCTGGTGAGAATGGCATTCTGCAAGGCCCCCGTTTTAAGCAGGGCTTCCTGGTGCTGCCGTTCGGTGATGCCAGCCGCCTTGCCGGCATCGTCGGCAAGGGTGGGACCGTTTCCTGTTTCGGACATGGTTGATTTCCGCGAAAAGTATAGAAACATCCAAAAAGGAACTGCACGTGCCAGATCGGGACTCGCAGCGGCGGAAAACGCGCCGCCCCCGCACACACTCCCGGGACGGGCGTTGATCATCAAGGTTTCCCCGCTGGATATCTGTGCGTTAACGTACGCAAGGTGGTCCATGGCGGTCCGGGTTTTCCGGTTTTTTCTGCCCCGTTGCATGGTGTGGTGTTCAACGCAGAAAAAAAGTCAGCCACGCGACGCACCGCCGACACCGTACATCCGCACGGCGCGGCAGGCAGTTGGGTCGGGAGCGCTCAACTGCGCGGCCTACGACAGCTTGGGCAAACTGCCGGCCTACCCTCGGTGAAAATAATCGGTATCCAGACACAGCTGGCGACGGATTGCATTAACTCATTGTTTTTAGAGGATCTTTATTTTTCGTCGGGTTAGAAGTTTGTCCCGCTAGCGCATATCTGCCGTATGCGATTGGCGCATCAGACAAAAAAAGGCCGGCGAAGTGATCTCCGCCGACCTTTTACTCACTGCCTCATGCCTTACGGAGCAGGCCTCGTAATCGCATTGTTAATCAGAGTGACCGCGGTCTGTGCCAACAGTCTGCCGGTCACCGACGCACCGTTTCTGATCGCAACGTTTGTTTGGGCCAATATGATTCCTTCAAAGTGCGAGCCCGCCAGCAGGTTCACAGCATCGGAAACCTGCCAGAAGACGTTCTTGGCCACAGCGCCACCGGTCAGAATAATATT
>JANNHN010000300.1:0-2622 GCA_031404395.1 Betaproteobacteria bacterium | reverse complement strand
GGTGTACGGATCAGAGCCGTGTTCGGGGTAACTGGCGATACCGATGCTGGTGCGTACGTCGAGCGGCTGGCTATCGATGATGATCGGTGTGTCAAGCGCGGCGAGAATTTTGTTGGCAACCTCGCGCGCATGGCCGATCCCGGCCTTTGGCAGAATGACCGCGAATTCGTCGCCCCCGAGACGGGCGATGGTATCGGACTCGCGGAGCAAGCCCTGCAACCGCACACCGACCGCCTGCAGCACGCGATCACCCATCGGATGGCCCAGCGCGTCGTTGATGTGCTTGAAGCGATCCAGATCCATGCTCAGGATGGTTGCCGAGGTATGATCACGCTTCGCAGCCTTGATTGCGAGATCAAGGCGATCGTTGAACAGCGCGCGGTTGGGCAGACTGGTCAACGTATCCTGGTAGGCAAGACGCACGATTTTTTGCTCGCGTGTCGTTATGGTATCCCGCATGTGGACGAATCCGGATGCCAGTTCACCGATTTCGTCCTCCTGGCGAATGTCCACCTGCCCGGTTAAATCGCCCCGGCGGAGCCGCTGCACGTCTGCGGCAAGATTCCTGATCGGGCTGGCCAGATTGCGGCTGATGACGATGCTGCCGAAGAGAAAGGCGATGATGCTGGCGATGGCGAGGTCAAGCAATGTCTTCTGCAGTTCGTAGAATGGCCAGAGTGCGGATTTCAGCGACTGCTGCAGCACGGCGATGACGCGTTCGCTGCCCTGCCTGGTCAGCGTGATGGCGCGGGTCTGGTATTCGTGCTCACTGATAGCCAGGACGACGTCCCTGGCCTGGGCAAGCACCAGGTCCGCCATGCGTCCGCTCAGCAATTCACGCTCGGCTTGCGGCAGCGTCGATGCGGCGACACTCCACTGACGGTCACCGCGCTCGGTCAGGAATGAGACATTAAGCGTAGTCAGTTCATGCACGTCCTGCGCCAGCCTGTCGTCGATTTTGAAACCCATGGCGATCCACGCAGCCGGCAGCGGCGCGAGCGCGGGCACCACCACCAGTTGATAGGGCTGGTGGTCGATGATGACCACCGCACTGGCGGGTTGGTTATTGCGCGCGGCGCTGACCAGTTCCGGGAACGGGAAAGGCTTGCCTATCCGGTTGCCCTGTCCGGAATCAGCAAGCAGCCGGTTGTTGAGATCCACCAGCATGACCAGGCCGGCATTGATGCGCGCGCCATGGTGGCCCAGCACGGAGGCAATGGTGGTCGAGTCGCGCGCGGCGAGGGCGCTACGGAAGTCGGGATCCGCTGCGAGCATGGCGCCGACCTGCACCAGCTGGCGGCCGTTTTGTTCGAGCACGCGCTTGAACACGCGTTCGCCGACGCGGATCTGGTTGGCGAGCTCGCGATTGGCGATGGTTTTGTGGGTGGCGCTGACAATCAGAAACGCAGTAATCTGCACGATCGAGAGCAGCACGACAAAAAAGACGACGATGCGGGTCTCGAAGCTGCGGAATTGGACTGGGATCATGAATTGGCGCTGTGCATTATTCAGTTGATATGCCACGCGGCAGCCAACGGTGATACAGCCCCCTTGGATTTCTGACCGAACCGCGACGGGAAAGCATACAACGATTCACGGCTGGCAGCGATGGCAAGCAAGCTCACACCTCCTTCCGGCTTGGGGTAGTGGCCGGACTTGCCGGAAAATCATGTTTCCCGGAGGCGTTATTACGGGACAGCTTGACGCGCAGCCGGATGCTGCATATATAGTTTCCCGTGAACAATGCGGAATGTGGCGGGCTGGAGCGTATCCGGTAGCGGCTTCAGGCGCTGCGGCAGTTTGCGCGAACGAGAAAGGTGTCATCCAATGAGCGAATTTGATTTTACGCGTGCTGCGCAGAGCGAGGTTTACAACGCCAACGTGGCGAGGCTGTTTTTCCATGCCAACGGCAAGGCGCGCAGCATTGCCGCCGGCGCTGCGCTGTTTGCGGAGAACGCCGCGGGCAACACCATGTATTTTCTGGTCAGCGGCGACGTTGCGCTGACACGCAGCGGCAAGGCGCTGGATGTCATCAAGGCGGGCGAGGTGCTGGGCGAGATGTCGGTGCTGACCGGTGTGCCGCGCAGTGCGACAGCCACCGCCAAGACCGCCTGTGAAGTCATTGAAATGGACGCCAATACCTTTGCCGGTGCCATCCAGAAGACGCCGGAGTTTGCGCTGATGCTGCTGGCGATCCTGATCAAACGGCTGCGCCTCGCGCTGGCGATGCAGATGCTCGGCAAGTGGCAGGGGGCCGCCGGCGCCATTGAAACCATCCCGACTTCGGGGGCGGTGTTTGACGAGGCATTGCTGACGGAGTTGACCACCAATTTCCCGGCGCGCCCGCCGGTGTATCAGCCGAAGAACACGGTGATCATGCGCGAGGGCGAGGCGGGCATCTTCATGTATGTGGTCATCGACGGTGCGATACGCATCACCGTCAACGACAACATGGTCGAACTGGTAAAGGCGGGCGGCGTATTCGGCGAGATGGCGCTGGTCGATCAGTCCAAGCGCGCGGCGACGGCGGCTGCGGCGGCCGACAGCAACCTGATGTCGATCAACCGCAACGATTTCCTGACGCTGATCAAGACCAAACCGGCATTCGGCGTGTCATTGCTG
>JANNHN010000299.1:0-4317 GCA_031404395.1 Betaproteobacteria bacterium | reverse complement strand
ACCGGCATCAGCAGATTCACCACCGGCACATACAGCAGCAGCGAGAGCAGAATGCCGAGCAGGAAAAAATCGCCGCGCGAGCCGCGCACGAGATCGGCAAACTCCTCGCGGCTCGCATGTTCGGCCAGCGCGTCGTAACGGAAGATGCGCTGATTGAGATACGCCGAAGTCAGCACGGGCGCGAGAACTGCGCCTATACCCGTCAGCCACAGCGGCAGCGTAATGATCCACAGCACGGCAAACACGCTGATGCCGGTGGCGGCGTTGACGATGCTGCCGATGACCGTGCCGCCGGCTTCGCGCCGGAGATCGGGGTGATAACGCGCGGCGACGAATTTGAGAATGACGGGCATCGCGATGATTTCAGTAATGACCAGCGCTGTCACAAAAACCGCCGGCACAATACCGATCAGCACCAACAGCGCCGCGGTGTAATCAACAATCCACGTCGCGCTCCAACCCTGCAGCCAGCCGGCCACGGTCGTGGAATTCATGGCGCCGGAGATCATGCCGGTCCACGCCCCCCAGAACACCCACGCCAGCACGGTCCACAGCAGGAGGCTGCCGAACATCGGCAGGAAGACGATGGCGATGATGCGCGGCTCGAACAGGTTGCCGAAGGCGCGGGTGATTGCAGCGATGGCGTCCCGCATCAAATTGTCCTCATTATTGAGCTTTTCATCATTGGCAATAAACCAGTTCCGTTCGCCCTGAGCCTGTCGAAGGGCGCAGCCCGAACGGTGTCATGTATTTTGGAAAGATCATCAAATCAGTCTCCACAGCGCGAGCAGCAGCGGCATCAGCAGTGCCGTCATGAGGCCGTTGAGTCCCATGCCGAGTCCGGCGAAGGCACCGGCCTGTTCGCTGACCTGAAACGCGCGCGCCGTGCCGATGCCGTGCGCGGCGATACCCACCGCAAAGCCACGGATGCCGTGATCAGTGATGCGCAAGGCGTCAAGTATGTACTTGGCCATCATCGCGCCGCTGACGCCGGTCATGATCACCAGTACCGCGGTCAGCGACGGGATGCCGCCGATTTTTTCGGCGATGCCCATGGCAATCGGCGCGGTTACTGATTTCGGCGCTACCGACAGCAGCGTGGAGTCCGCCGCACCCAGCGCCCACGCAATACCCACTGCGGCAAGAATGGCTGTTGCTGAGCCGGCAAACAATGCGCCGGCCAGCGGCAGCGCGAGTTTTTTCAGGCGATCAAACTGCAGATACAGGGGCACCGCCAGCGCCACCGTCGCCGGGCCCAGCAGAAAATGCACGAACTGCGCACCGTCGAAATAAACAGCATAAGGCGTGCCGGTCGCGTAGAGCGCGGTGACCAGCATGGCAATCGCCAGCAATACCGGGTTGAGCAGCGGATTGAATCCTGCGCGCTGATAAAGCCAGTAGGCGGCCTGGTACGCGACGAGGGTCAGCGTCAGTCCCAGCAGCGGGCTCGCCGACAGGTACACCCAGACATCGGCGATGCGCGGAGTCATGCGCCCTCGCTTCCCGCATCGGTATTGCCATCACTGCGGCCGCGCATCAGCGCGCGCATCACCAGCGCACTGACCGCGATCGCCAGCGCAGTGCTGACCAGCACCGCGGCAAGTATCGGCAGCCATTCACCGGACACCCGCGCGAAATGCACCATCACGCCGACGCCGGCGGGCACGAACAGCAATGACAGGTGCTGCAGTATGCCGTTGGCGGTATCACGCAGCGGCGCGGCAAGGCTGCCGCGCACGCACAGCGTCAGAAACAGCAGCAACAGGCCGATCACCGGGCCGGGCACCGGCAGGTGCGTGAACTGCACGATGACTTCGCCGATCAGTTGATACACCAGCAACACGGTGAGTGCGCCCAGCATCGTTTGCTCCCGGTGAGGTTGGGCTATTGTAAACGGCGCTTCCGGCAGCGCGGCAAGTTACAATGACGGGTAATGCCTGATTCGTCCAAACGTGCCGTATCCCTGACGCGCTCGCCGGCATGGCGCGCGCTGGCCGCGCATCGCCGCACCTGGAATGACCGCCGTCTGCGCGACCTGTTTGCCGCCGATCCGCAACGCTACGCGCGTTTTTCGCTGGAAGCGGGCGGGCTGCTGCTCGATTATTCGAAAAACCTGATCATTCCCGAGACGCTGGATCTGCTGTGCCAACTGGCGCGCGAACGCGACCTGCCCGCACGGATCGCTGCGCTGCTGGCGGGGAAACGCGTCAACCAGACTGAGAAACGCGCCGCGTGGCACACCGCGCTGCGTGCAGGGCACGCGGCACCGCGTGATGTACGCAGGACGCTGAATACGATGCGCGAATTCGCCGGCGCGCTGCATGCCGGCAGCGTCAACGGCATCACCGGCAAGCCAATCACCGATGTGGTCAGCCTCGGCATCGGCGGCTCGGCGCTTGGCCCGGCACTGGCTGTTGATGCCTGCGCACCCGGTGCGGCGTCGCCGCGCGTGCATTTCGTAACCACGCCGGGCGAACCATTGACGCAACTGCTGGTGACGCTGGCCCCCGCCACCACGTTGTTCATCATCCAGTCGAAAAGTTTTTCGACACAGGAAACCGCACTCAATGCGCAGGCCGCGCAGGCCTGGCTGCAAGCCGGGTTCGACGCCTCGGATTACGGCAACCACTTCGCCGCGGTCACCGCTGACGCCGAGGCTGCGCGCGGCTTCGGCGTGCCGGCGGAACGCATATTCCCGATGTGGGACTGGGTCGGCGGGCGTTATTCGCTGTGGTCGGCCGTCGGCCTGCCGGCAATGATTGCAATGGGCGCCGATCGTTTCGACGACATGCTGGCGGGCGCAGCAGCAATGGACGCGCATTTTGCAGATGCGCCACCTGAAAAAAACGCACCCATACTGCTCGCTCTGCTCGGTTTGTGGCAGGGCAATTTCTTTGGCGCGGCGACGCGCGCGGTAATTCCCTACGAGCCCGGACTCGCGCTGCTGCCCGCTTATCTGCAACAGCTCGAAATGGAGAGCCTCGGCAAAAGCGTCTCCCAGCGCGGCAAAGCACTGCGCACCGACAGCGGCGCAATTCTGTGGGGCAGCGCCGGGGTCGAGGCGCAGCATGCCTACTTCCAGATGCTGCATCAGGGCACGCATCCGGTACCGGTGGATTTTGTGGCCTGCTGCACGCCGCGTGCGGGTGATACAGATACGCACGCAACGATCCTGTCGAACTGCTTCGCGCAGTCGGCGCTGCTGATGCGCGGCATGACTGCCGCAGAAATTGAACCGCAATTGACTGCGCAGGGGCTGGATGCGCGCACTGCAACGCGGCTTGCCGCACACCAGGCTCTGCCCGGGAACCGGCCCAGCAATACACTGCTGCTGCCGACACTGGATCCACGCCACCTCGGCGCGCTGCTCGCACTGTACGAGCACCGCACCTACGCCCAGGCTGTACTGTGGGACATCAATGCTTTTGACCAGTGGGGTGTCGAGCACGGTAAGCGCCTTGCCGGCAGCCTGCGCCCCGCATTCGACGCGGCCGGCGCCGCCACTGCGGAGCAGGACGCATCAACGAACGGCCTGGTGGCGCATGTCAAAAAGACCAGAAAAACCTGAAACCCGAGCCCGAAACCCTTGAGCCACAGAGAACACAGAGTTCACAGAGAACACCGAAAAACAGATTTTGATGTTCTGGTTTTCCTCTGTGCACCCCTCAAGGGGGTATCGAGAAACTCTGTGGCTAACGCTTTTGATTTTTTTCCCAGGAGAAAACCATGAACGACGAAGCCCTGAACATGAGTATCCGCAAGTTTCTGAAAACCGTCGGTGTCAATTCGCAGCTCGCCATCGAAAAAGCGGTGCGCAAGGCCGTTGAGGACGGCAAACTCAAAGGCAGTGAATCGCTGTCGGCGACGATGACGCTGAAAGTCGGGACGCTGGCGCTGGACGTGACTTTCGACGGCGACCTGAAGTTGAACTGAAGCTGAACTCAAAACCCCGCCCGTTACCGGCGAGCGTCTTCAGATCTTCATGATCTGCGCGCGGTAGTAGCGTAATTCCTCGATGGATTCATGAACGTCGGCCAGCGCTTCGTGCTTGCCGTGTTTCACCAGCCCGTTCAGCACTTCGGGTTTCCAGCGCCGTGCCAGTTCCTTGAGCGTGCTGACATCCAGTATCCGGTAGTGGAAATAAGCATCCAGCTTCGGCATGTAGCGCACCAGAAAGCGCCGATCCTGATGCACGGAATTGCCGCAGATCGGCGACACGCCTTTGGGCACATGCTGTGACAGGAATTCGATCATCTGCGCCTCGACTTCAGCCTCGCTCAGTACCGAAGCCTTGACCCGGTCGATCAATCCCGATTT
>JANNHN010000298.1:0-4434 GCA_031404395.1 Betaproteobacteria bacterium | reverse complement strand
GCGGCCCTCGATGGCATTGCGGTAGGTTTCCAGCGCCGGGGTGGCCGAGCCGAGCACCACCGGAACGCCCGCGTGGCGGGCGCGCACCACGGCAAGATCGCGCGCCGAGTAGCGAAAACCTTCGCCTTGTTTGAACGACGCATCGTGCTCCTCATCCACAATGATCAAGGCGAGCGCGGGCAGCGGCGTAAAAACGGATAAACGGGTACCGAGCACGATGCGCGCCCGCCCGCTGTGCGCCGCCTGCCAGCGCGTCGCGCGCTCGCCGTCGGCGAGGCCGCTGTGCAAAGTCACTACCTGAACGGCGGGAAAGCGGGCGATGACCAGCGACTCGAGCTGCGGCGTCAGCGCGATTTCCGGCACCATCAGCAGGATCTGCCCGCCTCTGGCCAGCACTGCTGCGATGGCGTGCAGATAGACTTCGGTTTTCCCGCTGCCGGTGATGCCCAGCAGCAACAGCGTCTGATACATACCCAGCGCGCCGGTGATGGCTTCTATGGCCGCTTTTTGCTCTGTGGTCAGCGCCGGTGCAGGATCCGCCGCAGATGCGGGTTTATCGCTGATGGTTGTAATGGCAGACGCGGGTTGCACCCATTGCTGCGCCAGCAACAGTTTCAGCGCCACATGTGCCGCGCGACCCAGGCCGCGCAGCGTCGCTGCATCCACGGCCGGGGTCGTGCGCAGCAGCGCCAGCAGCGCGCGCTGGGCGCGGGCCCGCGCGGGCAAGGCGTCGATATCGACAGCGCGACCCGTGGCTGTCAGCGCATAGGCCGCCGGCGCCGCGGTGCGTGTGCGTACGCGGCGCAACGCGGCGGGCAGCGTGGCCATGACGACTGCGCCCAGAGGATGCACGTAGTATCCGGCGGCAAATTCCAGCAGGCGCAGATCGGCGCGTTGCAGCAGCGGCTCACGATCCAGCAACGTGATAACGCGTTTGAGGCGGCTCTCCGCTATTTCACTTTCCGCCGGGCGCGCGACCACGATACCTACTTGTTGCCGGCGTCCGAACGGCACCAGCACACGGGCGCCGATGCGCACCGCCGGGTCGTCGCAGCGATAGTCGAACAGGCGTGCCACCGGAACATCAAGCGCTACGCGAATCAAGGTCATGGTGGCGAAAGGCTTGGCAGTTAGAACGCAGTGTTCAAGCGGATTATCCGAGTCCCCGCCAACTGGTTAGCCAGCAAGGGGTTTTTCCCGGCAGGCGCAGCTGTGGATAACCTTGTTGATGAACATTCTGGCCCATCCGGTAATCACCGTAGCGTTTCCTGGGTGTGCCGGCCACCGCACCGGAAAATATATATAAAACTGTTATTAATCAACAGGTTATTATATATTGCCGGGTATGCACGGGGTGTCGCCGACCGGCTGTACCCGCGTAACCCTTTGCTGTGCATAAGATTTTTGGCCCAGCACTGCTGCGACAACTTCAATGATACGCGCGACTCAGCGCATGAACGGCCTCGATCAGCGCTGCGACATGCTCCGGCGGCGTGAATTGCGAGACCCCGTGGCCCAGATTGAACACATGACCCGCGCCGCGTCCGTACTGCTCCAGCACCTGACCGGCCTGCGCCGCGATGACGGTCGGGTTGCTGAATAAAATGGCCGGATCCAGATTGCCCTGCAGCGCGACTTTATCGCCGATACGTTGCCGCGCGGTGGCGAGATTGACGGTCCAGTCGAGTCCGACGGCATTGCAGCCGATGGCTGCAATATCTTCCAGCCACAAACCGCCGCCCTTGGTAAATACGATGCTGGGCACGACCTGCCCGTTCCATTCGCGATGCAGTCCGGCGATGACACGGCGCAGATATTCGAGTGAGAATTCGCGATAGGCCGCGTCGGACAGCGCGCCGCCCCAGGTATCGAACACCATGACGGCCTGGGCACCGGATTCAATCTGTGCGTTGAGATAGGCGATGACCGACTGCGCATTGATGTCGAGTACATGATGCAGCAGTTCCGGGCGCGCATAGAGCATGCTTTTGATGATGCGGAAATCGTCGCTGCCGCCGCCTTCAATCATGTAACAGGCCAGCGTGTACGGGCTGCCGGAGAAACCGATCAGCGGCACGGTGTTGTTCAGCGCCACACGTATCTGTTTGACCGCGTCGAGCACGTAGCCTAGTGTTTCGCGCGGCTCCGGCACACGCAACTGGCGAATGGCGGTCTCGTCGCGCAATGGGCGTTCGAATTTCGGGCCTTCGCCTTCGACAAAATACAGCCCCAGGCCCATTGCATCCGGGACGGTCAGTATGTCGGAAAAAAGAATGGCGGCATCCAGCGGAAAACGGGCCAGCGGTTGCAGCGTGACTTCCGTGGCCAAATCGGGATTCTTTGCCAGCGCCAGAAAACTGCCGGCGCGTTGTCGCGTCGCGTTGTACTCCGGCAGATAGCGCCCAGCCTGACGCATGATCCACACCGGCGTGTACGGTGTCGGCTGCCGCAACAGCGCGCGGATCAGCGTGTCGTTCTTTAATGGTGTCGGCTGGCTCATTGTTTTTTTGCGGGCGTCAGCCCGCTCCGTCTGGGGGGCGGCGGAACGCCCCCCGTTCGTCAATCAACCCGCAGGGTCGGGAGTTGACACGATTTATCGTGGCAACTCCGTCGACCCCATCAGGAATTCGTCGACCGCTCTCGCACACTGGCGCCCCTCGCGAATAGCCCATACCACCAGCGACTGACCGCGACGCATGTCGCCGGCGGTGAATACCTTGGTCACCGAAGTCTGGTAATTGTCGGTGTTGGCCGCGACGTTGCTGCGGTTGTCCTTGGCAACACCCAGTTGCTGCAGCAGCCCGTCCTGCAATGGCCCGGTAAAACCCATGGCCAGCAGCACCAGATCGGCTTTCAGGGTGAATTCCGACCCCGGCATTTCCTGCATCTGGCCATTTTTCCATTCGACACGTACAGCCACCAGTTTCTCGACCTTGCCTTTATTGCCTTCGAAGCGCTTGGTGGCTACCGCCCAGTCGCGCTCACAGCCTTCCTCATGCGAGCTGGAGGTGCGCAGCTTGACCGGCCAGTATGGCCACACCATGGGTTTGTTTTCCTGCGCCGGCGGTTGCGGCAGCAGTTCGAACTGGGTGATGGATGCTGCGCCATGCCGGTTCGAAGTGCCTACGCAGTCCGAGCCGGTGTCGCCGCCGCCGATGACCATTACATGCTTGCCGGTGGCCTTGATCTGGCCGGGGACTTTGTCACCCGCGACGACTTTGTTCTGTTGCGGCAGGAACTCCATGGCGAAATGCACCCCGGCGAGTTCGCGGCCCGGTACCGGCAGGTCGCGCGGCTTTTCCGCCCCGCCCGCCATGACGACTGCATCGAACTCATCGATCAGCTGTTGCGCCGGAACCGTGCGGCCGATGTCCTGTCCGGTGCGGAACTCGACGCCTTCGCCGCGCATCTGCTCCATGCGCCGGTCAATCAGCGATTTTTCCATCTTGAAATCAGGAATGCCGTAACGCAGCAGCCCGCCTGCGCGATCCTCTTTCTCGAACACGACCACGGCATGGCCCGCGCGCGCCAGTTGCTGGGCGCACGCCAAGCCGGCCGGTCCCGAACCGACCACGGCCACTTTTTTCCCGGTCTTGCGCAAGGCCGGTTGCGGCGTGACCCATCCGGATTCCCAACCCTTGTCGATGATCGCGTGTTCGATGGATTTGATGCCGACGGGATCATTGTTGATATTGAGCGTGCAGGCTGCCTCACACGGCGCCGGGCAGACGCGCCCGGTGAATTCCGGAAAATTGTTGGTCGAGTGCAGCGTGTCGAGCGCGCGCCGCCAGTCCTGCTTGAAGACGAGGTCATTCCAGTCCGGAATGATGTTGTTGATCGGGCAGCCGCTCATGCTCATGCAGAACGGCGTGCCGCAGTCCATGCAGCGCGCGCCCTGCACTCCGGCTTGCTCGTCGGTCAAATGGCCGATGAATTCGCGGTAGTGCGTCACGCGCGCGCCTTTGTCTTCGGCTG
This sequence comes from Betaproteobacteria bacterium, assembly GCA_031404395.1. Classification (GTDB taxonomy): domain Bacteria; phylum Pseudomonadota; class Gammaproteobacteria; order Burkholderiales; family SG8-41. The sequence goes on along the minus strand of JANNHN010000298.1, from coordinate 459 downwards.
CTTCCGTCAACCGCTCGTGTTCCAGAAATCCAGTGACTTTGCCCATGGCCGTCTTAATATAAGTAATTGTTTTTTTAAGCAACTTTTTTGTGACTGACTGCCATCTCGCCGAGTGCGCGCCGGTATTCATTCGGGAACACCTTGACGAATTTGCCGCGTGTCGTGGCCCAGTCGGCCAGAATCTGCCGGGCGCGCGCACTGCCGGTGAGCCGCGCATGGTTGTCGATGAGCCGCCTGGCGATGGCTTCGTCAGCTTCGCCCCCGTGCCACAGGTCGCGCGCCAATTTTGCTTCCTGCTCAGCCTCGGTGAGCAACGGTTCCAGCTTCACCATGGCGGTGTTGCAATGCGCGGCAAAGCGGCCGTCTTCGTCATAGACATAGGCGATGCCGCCCGACATGCCGGCGGCGAAGTTGCGGCCGGTGGCGCCGAGCACGATCACGGTGCCGCCGGTCATGTAC
>JANNHN010000297.1:0-2188 GCA_031404395.1 Betaproteobacteria bacterium | reverse complement strand
TGGTGGTGCCGTACTCCACCGGTGGCAGCACGGATCTGATCACGCGGCTGATTGCGCGTGAACTCACCAACCAGATGGGTAAACAGGCCATCGTCGACAACCGCGTCGGCGGCGGGGGCGTCATCGGCTGGAGCAGTGTGGCGAGATCGCCTGCGGATGGGTACACATTGCTCGCCACCGAACTGTCGTTCACCATCGCCCCCGGGTTGCTGCCGAGCCTGCCGTTCGATGCGCGCAAAGGGTTTCAGCAGATCGCCACCGCGACTTCGGTACCGCATGTGCAGGTGGTGACGCCTTCGTTGCCGGTCAGGGATGTCAAAGGACTGATCGCGCTGGCGAAAGCACGTCCCGGTGAACTCAATTTCGGTTCAGGTGGCGCCGGTACCAATACGCATCTGGGTTCGGAGCTGTTCAAGAGCGTTACCGGAACGAGCATGGTGCATATTCCCTACAAAGGCGCGGGCGCCGTATTGACCGATTTGATGTCCGGACAAGTGCAAGTGCTGATTTCAGCAGCGCCAACCGTGCTGCCCTACATCAATTCGAAGCGCCTGCGCGCGCTGATGATTACCGACGATCAGCGTTTTGCGCCGTTGCCCGATGTGCCGACGGCGATTGATCTGAAAATGCCGAAAATGGTGATGAAATTCTGGGTGGGTTATTCGGTACCGGCAGGTACGCCGCAGCCGGTGGTGGAACGGCTGAACAAGGAAATCATCACCGCAGTCCATGCGCCGGACGCGCGCAAGCGCTTCGCTGAAATGGGCGTCGATGCCGTCGGCAATACGTCTGCTGAGGCGACCAAACTCGTGAATGACGAAATCGATCGCTGGACAGCGGTCATCAAGGCCGCGGGCATCAAGCCGCAGTAAGCCGCATCAAGGAGAGTTTCATGAGCAGCGACATCGATATTCTGATCAGCGAGGTCGGCCCGCGCGACGGTCTGCAGAACACCAAAAAGTTCATGCCGACGGCGTACAAGAAAAAATGGATCAGCGCTGCCGCCGCCGCGGGCCTGCGCGAAATCGAGGTGTGCTCGTTCGTGCCGCCCAGGCTGATTCCGCAGATGGCCGATGCCGCGGAGATCGTTGCGCATGCCCTGACCATTCCCGGTTTGCATGTCGCCGCACTGGCGCCGAACTTCAAGGGCGCGCAGCGGGCGATGGCGGCCGGCGTGCACAAGCTGACGCTGACCATCTCGGTATCCGCGGCGCACAGCCTCGCCAATGTGCGCATGACGCCTGACGAGGCCATCGCCAGCGCGAAAAAAATCTGTGAGTTCCGTGACAGCCTGCCCAGGACGCAACGCCCCATCATCGAGTCCGGCCTGTCCACGGTGTTCGGCTGCACGCTCGAAGGCGCGGTCAGCGAAGATGAAGTGGTGCGCATGGCAGTGGCCTCGGTCGAAGCCGGTTGTGATGAAGTCGGTCTTGCCGACACCACGGGCTACGCCAATCCCGAGCAGATCCGTCGCGTGTTCAAAAAAGTGCGCGCCGCCATCGGCGATAAATTGTCGGGTGCGCATCTGCACAACACGCGCGGGTTGGGGCTCGCCAACGTGGTCGCTGCGCTGGAGGTCGGCGTCACCACCTTCGACAGTTCGCTCGGCGGGCTCGGCGGTTGCCCGTTTGCGCCGGGCGCCTCCGGCAACATCGTCACTGAAGACCTGGTGTTCATGCTGGAGTCCATGGGTTTGCGCACCGGTATCGATCTGGAAAAATTACTGGCGCTGCGCAAGATACTGGAGGAGGGCATGCCCGGCGAACCGCTGTACGGCTATGTGCCACTGGCGGGAATCACCAAGGGCTTTGTGCCGGCCTCGGCACCCCGCTAAGGATGCATGAATTTATTCCAATTTTCTTAGAGCCAACAAATCAATTAATTCCCTCTCCCCGCTTGCGGGGAGAGGGCCAGGGTGAGGGGGCAGTTCTGTGTTTTTATTTCCAATCAGTAGTGTCCCAACGTTTTTCAATACGTAGGTTGGGGTGACGAAGGAACCCCAACGCTGAACCCAGTGCAAGGTAGTAGAGTGTAGAGTGGAAAACCCCGGGTATTTGCAGCGGTCGCGCGTTGGGGTTCGCAAGCTCACCCCAACCTACTCACTGCACCTCGACATTCAAATCGAGACCAGACAAAATCGCTCGTTTCCACATTTCGATCATCAACTGATAACTGGCCCTCGTGAAAA
>JANNHN010000296.1:0-6398 GCA_031404395.1 Betaproteobacteria bacterium | reverse complement strand
AGTGCGGCGATGGCGCAGACCAGCGCAAAAATCAAACCATTGGTCATAATTACTCCTAAGCTATTGTTTTAATTAAATATTTTTACATTCGGCCGATGGCCGGGCCGCGCTAGGGTGCCTTTATTTGCGATTTAGCGCAAGACCTGCTTCGCTTCAGGTGTGCCCTTGACCCCTGAATTCCGCGCCCGGTTGCAAGCCGAAATCCGCCTGCGCCCGCAACAGCTCACGCGCACAAATCAGGGTCATGGCAGTTTCCGGCAGCGCGCCGGTAATTTCCGGCGCACAGCGCGCAGTTGCAGTCGTGCATGCACCGGCAGGCCGTCAACAAACGGCGGCCAGGCTTCGCCGCGGATCAGCGGCGTGAAATAGCGGCGGGCACGGGCAGTGAGTCGATAGCCATCAGTCGTCAGAAAATTGCGCGGCAGGTTTTTCTCGCGATTCATGATGCTGGCGAGCGGCGCAGGCGCGATGCGCCAGCGATAGGGATGATCATTCATGCGCACGATCACCGGCATCACGTCGGTGAGGCCGCGCAGGGCATAACCGATGGCGGCACGGCCGACGGCATGTGCCTGTTCAACGTCGGTGCGTGAAGCGAGGTGGCGCGCAGAGCGCTGCACATAGTCGAGCACGCTCCAGTGAACCTTGACCTTGAGTGCGCTGCGGATCATCGCCGCGATCAGCGGTGCGACGCCGCCCAGTTGATCATGCGCGGGAATGCCGTCGCCGCCGGCCTGGGTCAGGCGCCGCCCGTCGGCGAGTTGGATGCCTTCAGCGACTGCCACTGCGCAATACCCGTGCCGGGCGATGCGTGCGCGCACTGCGGCAATGAAACGGCGGCGGTCAAAATGAATTTCAGGAACGAGCAGCAACAGCGGGCCGTCGGCATCTGCCGGTCGCGCCATGCCGCAGGCCGCGGCGATCCAGCCGGTATGCCGGCCCATGACTTCCATGACAAAAACTTTGGTTGAACTGTGGGCCATCGAGGCCAGATCCGCCATCGCTTCGCGCAGGCTGGTGGCGACGTGTTTGGCGGCCGAGCCGAAGCCGGGGCTGGAATCCGAATGCACAATATCGTTGTCGATGGTTTTCGGCACGGCAATCGAGACAATGGGATAGCCGAGTCGCGGCAGGATGGTCGCGATCTGGTGCGCGGTTTCGGCAGAGCCGTTGCCGCCGTTGTAGAAAAAATAACCGATGCCGTGCGCGCGGAAGACCGCAATCAGGCGTTCGTACTGGGCGCGGCCCTGCGGCAGCGGCGAGAGATCAAAGCGGCAGGAACCGAAGGCGCCGCCGGGCGTGTGGCGCAGCGCGCGGATTGCAGCGGGGGATTCAGCGGCGATATCGATCAGGTCTTCGGTCAGCGCGCCCAGGATGCCGTTGCGCGCTGCATAGATCCGGCCGATGCGCGTGTGATGCGGCCGCGCGGCTTCGATGAGCCCGCATGCCGTGGCATTGATGGTGGCGGTGACGCCGCCGGACTGGGCGTAGAGGGCGTTTTGAGCGGGCACAGGCCTGGCAGTACCGCGGTTTTGTCTATTTCGCGCGCGCGCGCGCGGCATGCGATTCAATAGCCGCAAAAATCTTGTCGCGAATGTGTTCAACCGAGCCGCGGCCGTAGATGTTGATGTAATTCGGCGCCCGCTGATCGCCGCTCGCCGCCCAACTGAGGTAGTAGTTCACCAGCGGCTTGGTTTGCAAGTGATAAGTTGTGATGCGTCTCTTTACAGTCTCTTCGTTGTCGTCCGTGCGCTGCACCAGCGGCTCGCCGGTGACATCATCCTTGCCTGCGACGCGCGGCGGATGGAATTCAACGTGATACGAGCGACCCGACGGCGGATGTATGCGACGTCCGCTCATACGCCGCAGGATTTCGTCATCGGCTACTTCGATCTCGACGACAAAGTCGATGTTGATACCCGCCTGCCGCAGTGCTTCCGCCTGCGGCAAGGTGCGCGGGAAACCGTCAAGAATGAAACCCTGCGCGCAATCAGGGGCTTTGACGCGCTCCTTGACCAGTGAGATGACCAGGGGGTCGGGCACCAGTGCGCCGCGATCCATGTAGGAGCGGGCTTCGTTGCCCAGCGGCGTGTTCTGCTTCATCGCTTCGCGCAGCATGTCGCCGGTGGAAATCTGCGGAATCTTGTAGTGCTCGATGAGGAAATGGGCTTGCGTGCCCTTGCCCGCGCCGGGCAGGCCGAGTAGCAGTATGCGCATGGGATATTTACGCTAGAAAGGATGTAAGGGGTGAGAGTGCGAGTATAGCGGCGTTTGCTATCCGTCGGAATGGCATGGCACCGCTGATGACAATGATAAGTGTTCTTATCGGTCGTGGCTCGCCAGCAACTGGCGCAGGCGCCGCAGGTCAGCAGGAGTGTCAATGCCGGGATGCGGCGCAGCGGACGTCATGGCGACACTGATGCGGTAGCCGTGTGCCAGTGCGCGTAACTGCTCCAGTGCCTCGAATTGTTCGATCGCCGCCGGTTTGAGCCGGGCGTAGGCGCGCAGGAAACTGCAGCGGTAGGCGTAGATGCCGAGATGACGCAGGGCAGGCAGGGCGCGCGGCAGTGTGCGGATGCCGCGCGCAAGCATGTCGGGCGAAAACGCATCACGCGCCCAGGGGATCGGCGCCCGGCTGAAATACAGCGCATAGCCGTTGCGATCCAGCGTGACCTTGACGATGTTGGGATTGACCATGTCGCGCACCTTGTCGATCGGGCAGGCGGCGGTGGCGATGGCGGCGGCGCGGTGCGCGGCAAGATTTTCCGCGACGCGGCGGATCAGCGCCGGTGCGATCAGCGGCTCGTCGCCTTGCACATTGACGACGATGGCATTTGCGGCGAGCCGCAGCTTCGCCGCAACTTCGGCGATGCGGTCGGTGCCGGTGGCGTGATTGCGGCGCGTCATCATGGCGTGAAAGCCGTGATCCTCGACTGCGGCGGCGATGCGCGCATCATCGGTGGCGACGATGACCCGTGCCGCGCCGCTTTTTGCCGCGCGCTCGGCTACCCGCACCACCATCGGCTTGCCGCCGATATCGGCAAGCGGTTTGCCGGGAAAGCGCGACGAGGCGTAGCGGGCGGGGATGACGACGGTGAATTTCATCAAGAACCGTGAACGGGTGAACGAGTGAACGGGTGAACGGGTAAACCCCGGAACTCTCCCTCTCCCCCGTTACCGGGGGAGAGGGCTGGGGACAAGGGAACACTTGAAGCGAAGCAGAGGGGGTTCACTCGTTCACCCGTTCACGTTTTTCAATCACAGTTCTTCTTCCGGCGGCACTTTGCGCGCGTCTTCCTCGAGCATCACCGGTATGCCGTCCTGGATCGGATAACCGAGGCGGCAGGGCTTGCAGAGGAGTTCCGCGGCGGCCTTGCGGTAGAGCAGCGGCCCCTTGCAGATGGGGCAGACCAGTATGTCGAGCAGTTTTTCATCCATGGCGTGTGGCCTGTGCGAGACGGGCGAGGATCATGTCGCCCAGCCGCGTGTCGATTGCAGCGTTGACGACCAGTGCCCAGTGGTTTTCGGTCGCGAATGCCGTGCATTTTACCGCATCCTTTTCGGTCATCACGACATCATCTGCGTCGGCGAACTGCAGGTCCGCAGCCGCAAAGGCGTGATGATCCGGAAACGGGTGAGCGACACACTCGACGCCCAGACGCTGCAGATGCGCGAAAAAACGCTGCGGGTTGCCGATGCCGGCGACGGCATGCACGCGCCGGTTGCGGAAATGCGCCGCGCTGACGGTCAGTCCGGGTTTACGCAGATTGCGGAATTCGCTGCCCTCGAGGTGCATGGTGAGGGCATGCGGGAACGCGGATGCCACGGTGTCGCCGTTGACGACAACAGCATCCACCGCATCGAGACGCGCTGCGGATTCGCGCAGCGGGCCGGCGGGCAGCAGCCAGCCGTTGCCGAGACCCAGTTCACCATCGATGACGGCGATCTCGAAATTACGGGCCAGCCGGTAATGTTGCAGGCCGTCGTCGCTGAGGATGACATCGGTGGCAGGATGCGCCGCCAGCAGCGCGCGTGCTGTCGCCGCACGATCCGCGCCTACCCACACCGGACAAGCGGCGCGACGGGCCAGCAAACAGGGCTCGTCACCGTATGCAGTAGCAGCGCCGTCAACCGGCACTGCGCGTGGATCATTACGCGTTGCGCCATAACCGCGGCTGATGATGCCCGGTCGTTTGCCGTGTACGGTGAGGAATTCGGCCAGCCACAATACCAGTGGTGTTTTGCCGGTGCCACCGGCAGTGATGTTGCCGACGATGATTACCGGTGCGCCGACATGCTGCACGGACAGTACGTCGCAGCCGTAGGCATAGCGCCGCAATGCCGCAACCGCCGCGAACAGCGCGGCGACGGGCAACAGCAGCACGGCCAGCGGGCCGCGGGTTTGCCAATGAATGGGAGGCGACATTACAGGACCTGGCCCGTTTGCGGATCACAGTCGAGAGGCGACTGAAAGCAGCTGACAAAATGAGCGGGGGTCGATGCTTCGACAGCGCCTGTCCCAGGCCCGTCGAAGGGATCAGCATCACCACGAACGGCTCCCAAAATGACCGTTCGCCCTGAGCTCGTCGAAGGGTGAGCGGTCATTTTGTCGTGTGCTCTTATTTCCGCGGTGCCTGAGTAGTGAACGTGATTTTCGCGTAACCGGCAAGCTGCGCGGCTTCCATCACGCGCACCACGGACTGGTGCGCGGCGTTGGCGTCGGCATTGATGACGACGACCGGATCTTTCATGTCGGCGGCGGCGCGCTTGAGGGCTTCGCTCAGCGCGGCAGCATTGCTGCCGGCAGTAACGCCCGCCTTGTTGATCACGTAATTGCCCTTGGCATCGACGGCGACGTCGATCTGCGCCGGATGTTCCGGCGGCTTGCCGGTTTCCGCGGTCGGCAGGTTGATCTGCAGTTCAGCGAAGCGCGAGTAGGTGGTGGTGACCATCAAAAAAATCAGGATCACCAGTAGCACGTCGATCAACGGGATGAAATTGATCTCCGGCTCTTCGCGGAAGGCGCGGCTGCGGAATTTCATGCGCGAATCTCAAGCATCGCGTTCGCCGTGAATGATTTCGACAAGCTTTACCGCCTGCATCTGCATATCGACCAGCAGCGCATCAACCTTGGTGCGGAAGTAACGGTAGAAGATCATGCTCGGCACGGCGACGACCAGGCCGCCGGCGGTGTTGTAGAGCGCAATTGAAATCCCGTGCGCCAGCACCAGCGGGTTGCCGCCGCCGCCCGTGGGCGATTGCGAGCCGAAGATCTCGATCATGCCGATGACCGTGCCGAACAGGCCGAGCAGCGGCGAGATCGCGGCAATGGTGCCGAGGCTGGTCAGGAAACGTTCGAGATCAATGGCTGCGACGTGACCGGCTTCCTCGATGGATTCTTTCATGATCGCGGCTGAATGTTTCTCGTTGCGCAGACCGGCGGCGAGGATCTGGCCGAGCGGCGAGCCGGCCGCCAGTTGCGTGAGCAGTTGCGGTGTCGCCCCGTTCTGGCGGTAGGCCTGCACGGTGTGCACCAGCAGATTTTTCGGCAGTACCACATTCTCGCGCAATGACCAGAGGCGCTCGCCGATGATGGCCAGAGCAATGACGGAACACAGGATCAATGGCCAGATGGGCCAGCCGGCAGCTTCAATAATGGATAGCACGCGGTATTTCCTTGATTCAGGCTGGAAAAAATTCGCGTAACTGTATCCGCCATGCGCTGAATCAGCAAGCATGGCGACGCGATGGGACGGTCAAGGCCGTTGACCAGCAACGCATTTTTCCGCTTTTCCACAGTATCTGTGGATAACCCTGTGCATGACCTGTACACGGAGCATGTAAGTCGTACCCCTGCTTGGTGTTTCCGGCTACTGCCTATTTGTTCAACCCTCTAAAAAAACTAATTAAAACAACTGGTTATGTATATTTCCCTCTGGTGACAGAGGGAATTGCGCAGCATCACGCCGGTGGCGGGCAGCGCTGTGGATGGGTGGCCTCGGGGAAAATCGTTTTGCGCCCGTGAGTTACGCGGGTCGGCAGGCACGGCAGGAAAAATTCAGCGGCTATACTCGGCCGATGGCCTTACTGACGATAGACTCCGCTGAACTCGCTTTCGGCCTGCATCCGTTGCTCGACCGTGCCAACCTGACCGTGCAGGACGGCGAACGCATCGGCCTCATCGGCCGCAACGGCACCGGTAAATCTTCGTTGCTCAACATCATTGCCGGCCGCGGCGCGCTTGATGACGGTGAAATTCGCCGCCAGGACGGCTTGCGCGTGGTGATGGTCGAGCAGGAGCCGCTGCTGCCGGATGCCATTTCATTGCACGCCAGCCTGACCGCACGCGGCCATCTTGAAGACATCCACGATGATCGCCAACGCTGGCGTGCGGATGC
>JANNHN010000295.1:0-1608 GCA_031404395.1 Betaproteobacteria bacterium | reverse complement strand
GTGACCATGTCCGAGTCGCAGGAAGTCAATGTCGGACGCACCGAAGACAAAAAAGTCCGCGAGCAGTACGGCATTTATGAAGACGCGGCGCTGCAGCGCTATGTCAACGATATCGGCCAGCGTCTTGCCAGGGCCAGCCACCGCGCCGGACTGAATTACCAGTTCCTCGTCGTCGATTCACCGGAAATCAACGCCTTTGCGCTACCCGGCGGCTATATCTATATCACCCGCGGCATTCTCGGCTATCTGAACTCCGAGGCCGAACTGGCCGCCGTGCTCGGCCACGAAATCGGCCACGTCACCGCGCGGCATTCGGTGCAGCAGCTCTCCGCCGCCACTGCGACCAATGTCGGCGTCTCGGTGCTGCAGATTTTCGTGCCGCAAGTGCGCAACGCCACCGGCGATCTGCTGGTCAACGTACTCGGCGGCGCGCTGCTCTCGGGCTACGGCCGCGAACACGAGCTTGAGGCCGACCGCCTCGGCGCCGAATATCTGGCGCGCACCGGCTATGACCCGCAGGCGATGATCAAGGTTGTCGGCGTACTGAAGAACCAGGAACTGTTCGATGCCGAAGTGGCCAAGGCCGAGGGCCGTGAACCGCGCGCCTATCACGGCCTGTTCGCCTCGCATCCGGACAATGACACCCGGCTGCAGGAAGTTGTGCGCGAAGCGGTCAAGTTCAAAAGTGCGGAAAACCGCGTCAACCGCGAAGAATTTCTGCGGCGCATCGATCGCATGGTGTACGCAGACAGCCCCGCGCAGGGCATCGTGCGCAACAATACCTTCTATCACAGCGAATTCGGGCTGACCTTGCGCTTCCCTGCCGGCTGGAAAGTACAGAACAGTGCACAAAACGTTGCCGCGCAAAGTCCTGATCGCACTGCGCTGGTCGATCTGCGCGGCGCCGGGCACGCCGAAGGCACACCCGCCAACGTGCTGCGCAGAATACTGAAGCTCGGCACGGGCAGCGAAGTCACGCCGACGACCCTCGGCGGGCTGCCGGCGGCGGTCGCTGAAACCACCCTGTCCGGCAAACCCACGCGCGTTACGGTTGTGTTCCTCGGCAAATCCGCATTTGCCATCGGGCAGCAGGCCAATTCCGCCGGCGCGTTTCGCCAGCATGCCACGGCAATGGACACCGCAACAAAAAGTTTCCACCCAATCACCGCCGGGGAACGTGCGCTGGCCAAACCGCTGCGGATGCGCGTCATTACCGCACGCGCCGGCATGACGTTCGCCGAGCTGGCGCGCAGTTCCCCGCTTGGCCGTTTCGCCGAAGATCACCTGCGCGTCCTCAACAGCCTGTACCCCCGCGGCGAACCCACTGCAGGGCAGCCGCTGAAAATCGTCGAATAAGCAAACAGGTGTTACGCCTGACGCGTTGCGGATGCGATAATCCGCGCGATAACAACAAGGATTTCCCGAGAAATATCCGTGAGCATCGCGCCGCGTCCACTGCTGATTGCATTACTGTGCCTCGCCTGGCTGCTGCCGGGTCTGGTCGGGCACGACCCGTGGAAACCCGACGAGGCCTACACCTTCGGCGCGGTCTATGAAATCCTGCAGGGCGGCAGTTGGGTGATCCCGCAGATTGCCGGCGAACCCTTC